>NZ_LYSO01000004.1:0-134503 GCF_001728935.1 Pseudomonas sp. AP42 | reverse complement strand
GCTGAACCACCGCTATCGCGGGGTTCCAAGGAGATATGTGTCGGTTGACAGGCCGTCAAGGGTTCAGCTTCGTATCGCAGGTCTGCAGATAGCTACGCTGCCATTTGGCAAGCTCAAGAATTCGCTTGCCTGGCCAATGCCGCCTTGGCCGCGCGCAGCCTGCGCACCTCTTTAGGGTCGGCCAGCAAAGGCCGATAGATCTCAATACGGTCACCGGCTTGTACGCAGCGCACCTGTGCATCCACGACGACCTTGCCAAATATACCCACCGGGCAATCAGCCAGATCAACATCAGGAAAATGCGCTGCCATTCCCGACGCCTGCACCGCCTCGCGCAAACTAGTGCCTTCAGCCACCTTTACCGCCAGCAACACCTGGCGGTCCTCAGCGGCAAACACCACCTCAATCTCAACCATGCAGTTGCTTGGCGCGCTGACAGAACGCATCCACCAGGGTATTGGCTGCCTGATTGAACAAAGGCCCCAAGGTCGCACGAACAATCGGCCCGGCATAATCAAACGAAAGATCCAGGCTGATCTTGCAGGCCTTGTCCGTCAGCGCCTTGAACACCCACACACCGTGCAGTTGGGTGAACGGCCCTTCCTGCAGGTTCATTTCAATGGATTGACCCGGCACCAGCACATTGCGCGTCACAAAGTGCTGGCTGAGGCCGCCCTTGGCCACCCCCACACTGGCAACCATGTGCTCGTCACTGCTCTCCAGAACCTCGGCCGTCGAGCACCAAGGCAGAAACTCCGGGTAACGCGCCACGTCGTTGACCAGGTCATAGAGCGCCTGCGCCGGGTAGGGCAACAGGGCCGAACGTTGAATATGCGTCGTCATGTGAGCGTTACTTCCACTGCTTAAGGCAAACATCGCGAAAGAACAGCCCAATCCGCGAGAGAAAAAAACCAAAGAACTGCCCGCATTGTCCGGGATTCGTCCAACTCGCTCAAGCACACAGGTTGACCGTAGCCGACACGCTCGCAACTCCCTATAATGCCGCCCCTATGGCTAAACAAAAGAAACACCCCACAGGGACCATCGCGCAAAATAAAAAAGCGCGACACGATTACTTCATCGAACATCGGTTCGAGGCTGGTCTGGTCCTGGCCGGCTGGGAAGTAAAAAGTCTGCGTGCCAGCAAACTGCAGCTGGTCGACAGTTATGTGCTGCTCAAGGATGGCGAGGCGTGGCTGCTTGGCAGTCATATCACCCCGCTGACCACCGCGAGCACCCACGTGATTGCCGACCCGGTGCGTACGCGCAAGTTGTTGCTCAATGCCCGCGAACTCGAAAAGCTCGCCGCAGCCGTGCAGCAAAAAGGCTACGCGTGCATCTGCTTGTCCTGGTACTGGAGCAAGCACCTGGTCAAATGCGAGATCGCATTGGGCAAGGGCAAGAAGGAATACGACAAGCGCGACACCGAACGCGAGCGCGATTCCAATCGCGAGCTGCATCGCGCCGTGCGCAACAAAGGCAAGGAAGAGTAATCCTTGTGACGGTGTAGCCCACGCGGGCTACATCCCTTTGCGCCGCTCCGCCCGAGCCACGCGCTGAACCTCCTGACGCACCTCCTCCAACACCTCCTGCACATACAGCAGATGCCGTGTCGAGACGTCGCGCGCCTGCTCGGCCCGCCCCTCGATGATGGCCAGGTACAAGTCCCGATGCTGATTGATCAGCATGTCGCGGGTCTCGGTACGCTGCTGGTACATGCCACCAATATTCGTCACCACGTTACGCTTGAGCAGGTCGAACAGCCCACGAATGGTGTGCAGCAACACGGCGTTATGACTGGCTTCGGCAATCGCCAAGTGAAACCTTGCATCCGCAGCGCCCTCCTCCACTCGGCTCACCTCGTCGGCGCGCGCATAGCAATCCTGCAACGCCTCGAACGCTGCGGTCAGCCTTTCACGGTCAACCTCCGTGGCGCGTAACGCCGCGTAATAAGCACACGAAGCCTCAAGCGTCTGACGAAACTCCAGCAGATCGCGCTGCGCTTCGGGATTGCTTTCCAACAAGTGCAGCAGCGGATCGCTGAAGGTCGAACCCAGGGAGTCCACCACATAGTTGCCACCGCCCTGACGACTGACCAGTAACCCCTTGGCCGCCAGCTTCTGAATCGCCTCACGCAACGATGGGCGCGACACACCAAAGCGTTCAGCCAACGCGCGCTCGGCCGGCAAGCGCTCGCCCGACTTCAGCGTGCCCTCGAGAATCATGCCCTCAAGCTGCTCGACAATATCGTCAGACAAACGGCGCTGACGCACCTGATCAAACCCCATAACTCAACTCTCCACCATCCCGACCACTCGCCGGGGCCCCTATTCTGGCCTATCGACGTGCCGACAGCACCTATCAGAACGCCTTCAATTTCGCTGATCAGAACACCCCGCCTTCCGACCTACGACCAAAGTTTCGCAGGCGGCAAATTGACACACCCCTGCCCAGCCTCTTAATCTAGCCCACAGCGATTGTAAATTGGTATTACCAATTACCCAAGCTCATCAAACAACAACAATCAGGGGCCACCCCATATGCAAACCTGGCAACAGCTTTACAGCCCACTCGGCAGCCTCGGCCTGTCCGCACTGGCGGCCGTCATTCCCATCGTATTTTTCTTCCTGGCGCTGGCCGTGTTCCGCCTCAAAGGCCATGTGGCCGGCAGCATCACCCTAGCCCTGTCGATTCTGGTCGCCATCTTCGCCTTCCAGATGCCGGTAGACATGGCACTGGCTGCGGCCGGTTATGGTTTTGCCTACGGCCTGTGGCCCATCGCCTGGATCATCGTCGCGGCAGTATTCCTGTACAAATTAACGGTCAAGAGCGGCCAGTTCGAAATCATCCGCAGCTCCGTGCTGTCGATCACCGACGACCAGCGCTTGCAGGTGTTGTTGATCGGTTTTTGCTTTGGTGCCTTCCTGGAAGGTGCCGCCGGTTTCGGCGCGCCCGTGGCGATCACCGCCGCGCTGCTGGTAGGCCTGGGCTTCAACCCTCTGTACGCCGCCGGCCTGTGCCTGATTGCCAATACCGCGCCTGTGGCCTTCGGTGCATTGGGCATTCCGATCATCGTCGCCGGCCAGGTCACCGGCATTGATGCGTTCAAGATTGGCGCCATGACAGGCCGCCAACTGCCGCTGCTGTCGCTGTTCGTACCGTTCTGGCTGGTGTTCATGATGGACGGCCTGCGCGGCGTCCGCGAAACCTGGCCGGCAGCCTTGGTGGCGGGCTTGAGCTTTGCCGTCACCCAATATTTCACCTCCAACTTCATTGGCCCAGAGCTGCCGGACATCACCTCGGCACTCGCCAGCCTGATTGCCCTGACGCTGTTCCTGAAAGTCTGGCAACCCAAGCGCACCGCAGGCGCACAAATTGCCGGCGCCACCTCCAGCGTAGCGGTCACTTCTAGCGCCGGTGGCTTCGGCTTGCCACGCAACACCGTGGTTTCGCCCTACAGCCTGGGGCAAATCTTCAAGGCGTGGTCGCCGTTCCTGATCCTCACCGTACTGGTGACCATCTGGACCCTCAAACCCTTCAAGGCCCTGTTCGCCGCGGGCGGTTCGATGTACGGCTGGGTGTTCAATTTTGCGATCCCGCACCTGGATCAACTGGTGGTTAAAGTCGCGCCCATCGTGACCAACCCAACCGCCATCCCGGCCGTCTTCAAGCTGGACCCGATTTCGGCCACCGGCACTGCGATCTTCTTCTCGGCACTGATCTCCATGCTGGTATTGAAAATCGATATCAAAACTGGTCTTACCACTTTAAAAGAGACCTTCTACGAGCTGCGCTGGCCGATCCTCTCCATCGGCATGGTGCTGGCATTCGCCTTCGTCACCAACTACTCCGGCATGTCCTCGACCATGGCCCTGGTTCTGGCCGGCACCGGTGCGGCCTTCCCGTTCTTCTCGCCATTCCTTGGCTGGCTGGGGGTTTTCTTGACGGGCTCCGATACCTCATCCAATGCCCTGTTCAGCTCATTGCAAGCCACTACCGCTCACCAGATCGGCGTCAACGACACCCTGCTGGTAGCCGCAAACACCAGCGGAGGCGTGACCGGCAAAATGATCTCGCCGCAGTCGATCGCCGTGGCCTGCGCCGCCACCGGCCTGGTGGGCAAGGAATCCGACCTGTTCCGCTTTACCCTCAAGCACAGCCTGTTTTTTGCCACCATCGTCGGGCTGATCACCTTGGCGCAGGCGTACTGGTTCACCGGTATGCTGGTGCACTGAGACCTGCACGTAATAGGGTAAGAATCGACGCCGGGGCATCCTGCCGGCGTCTGCTATTTCTGGAGGACCGATGAGCCTGCCTGCTGCTTTCCTGAGCGACGTCGCACAACTGATCCCGCAAGATCGCCGCTTCGACGATCCACTTTCCACCCTCGCCTTCGGCACCGACGCCAGCTTCTACAGACTGATCCCACAGTTGGTGATCCGCGTGGAGTCAGAAGACGAAGTGGTAACCCTGCTGCAACTGGCCCAGCGCGACCGCGTGCCGGTGACCTTCCGTGCCGCAGGCACCAGCCTCTCGGGCCAGGCCATCAGCGACTCGGTGCTGATCGTGCTGGGTGATAACTGGAACCACCGCGAAATTCGCGGGCAAGGCACGCAAATCCGCCTGCAACCGGGCGTGATCGGCGCCCAGGCCAACGCCTGGCTCGCACCGTTCGGGCGCAAGATCGGGCCGGACCCAGCGTCCATCAATGCTTGCAAGATCGGCGGTATCGTCGCCAACAACGCCAGTGGCATGTGCTGCGGCACGGCGCAAAACACCTACCACACCCTGGCGGGCATCCGCCTGGTGCTGGCCGATGGCAGCCGCCTGGACACCGAAGATGCCGCCAGCGTGCAAGCCTTCCGCCAGTCACATGACGCACTGCTTGAACGCCTGGCCTTATTGGGCCGCGAGACACGAGCAAATACTGAGCTGGCGGCAAAGATCCGCCACAAATACCGCCTGAAAAACACCACCGGCCTATCGCTCAACGCCCTGGTGGATTTCGACGACCCGCTGGATATCCTCAGCCACCTGCTGGTCGGCTCCGAGGGCACCCTGGGCTTTATCAGTGCGGTCACCTACGACACCGTGATCGATCACCCAAACAAAGCCTCGGCGCTGATCGTCTTCCCGGATGTCGAAACCTGCTGCAACGCCGTCACCGTGCTGAAAACCCAACCCGTCTCCGCCGTTGAACTGCTGGACCGACGCAGCATGCGGTCGGTGCAGGACAAACCGGGCATGCCTGCTTTCGTACAGCACCTATAGGAAAACGCCTGCGCACTATTGATCGAATCCCGCGCCGCTTCGCCAACGCTGCTGCACGAACAACTGACGCGAATCATGGCCTCCCTGGCGGCATTCCCCGTGGAGCAACAAGTCGACTTCACCGAAGACCCACTGGAAAACGCCCGCCTGTGGGCCATCCGCAAAGACACCTTCCCGGCCGTAGGTGCCGTGCGCAAAACCGGCACCACCGTGATCATCGAAGACGTGACCTTCCCGGTAGAGCAGTTGGCGATTGGCGTAAACCGCTTGATCGCACTGTTCGACAAACATCACTACGACGAAGCCATCCTTTTCGGACATGCCCTGGAAGGCAATCTGCACTTTGTGTTCACCCAAGGCTTCAACAGCAGCGAAGAAGTCGCACGCTATCAAGCGTTCATGGACGACGTCGCGCAACTGGTGGCCGTGGAGTTCGGTGGCTCGCTGAAGGCCGAACACGGCACCGGCCGCAATATGGCCCCTTTCGTCGAACTGGAATGGGGCAGCGACGCGTATCAACTGATGTGGCAGCTCAAGCGCCTGCTCGACCCCAGCGGCATCCTCAACCCGGACGTGGTACTCAGCGAAGACCCGCAGATCCACCTCAAACACCTCAAACCGTTGCCCGCCGCCGATGAGCTTGTGGATAAGTGCATCGAGTGTGGCTTCTGCGAGCCCGTGTGCCCATCAAAAGGCCTGACCCTGAGCCCGCGCCAGCGCATTGTGATCTGGCGCGACATCCAGGCCAAAAAACGCGCAGGGGTGGACACTACTGAACTGGAAGCGGCCTACCACTACCAGGGCATCGACACCTGCGCCGCCACCGGCTTATGCGCGCAACGCTGCCCTGTAGGCATCAATACCGGCGACCTGGTAAAAAAACTGCGCAGCCGCGAGGCCGACCGTACGAAAACCGCCGACTGGCTCGCCAGCCATTTCGCAACCGCGCTGCAAGGTGCGCGCTTTACCCTGCACGTCGCCAACGGTGCGCGCATGCTGCTGGGCGCTCCACGGCTGGCCAAGCTTTCGAGCACACTGACCAAGCTGTCCAAAGGGCAAATACCGCAGTGGACCAACGCCATGCCACAGCCCGAAAAAGCCATCCGCTTCAGCCCGGCAGTGACGGACGCGCGCCCGCGCGTGGTGTACCTGGCCGCCTGCGTCTCCCGCGCCATGGGCCCGGCAGCCGGCGATAAAGAGCAAATGTCGCTGTACGACAAAACCCGTCAACTGCTGGAAAAGGCCGGCTACCAGGTAGTCTTCCCCGACAACCAGGACAGCCTCTGCTGCGGCCAACCCTTCGCCTCCAAAGGCTACGCCGAGCAGGCCGAACACAAGCGCCAGGAACTGATCGGCGCCCTGCTCCACGCCAGCCGTGGCGGCCTCGACCCCATCTACTGCGACACCAGCCCCTGCACCCTGCGCCTGGTGCAAGAGTTGGAAGAAACGCGCCTGGACCTCTACGACCCGGTACGCTTTATCCGCACCCACCTGATGGACCGCCTCGACTTCACGCCCCAGGAAGCGCCCATCGCCGTGCACGTCACCTGCAGCACCCAACACCTGGGCGAGAGCCAGGCACTGATCGAACTGGCACGCCGCTGCGCAAAAACCGTGGTGATCCCCGAAGGCATTCATTGCTGCGGCTTTGCCGGCGACAAAGGCTTCACCACCCCGGAGCTCAACGCCCACTCCCTGCGCTCACTCAAAGACGCCGTGCAACATTGCAGCGAAGGCATCTCCACCAGCCGCACCTGCGAGATCGGCCTGAGCCAGCATGGCGGCATCGACTACCACGGCCTGGTCTACCTGGTAGACCGCGTCACCCGCACCCGCGCCCACTGACCCGGCAAAAAAACCGAACCCTGGCGCACCGGCGCAGTCATCTGCATAGGCCTCGACCAACGGGGCCAATCAGTGATGTCGCTGGCAGCGGTTGCACGCCAGCAGCGTCGAGCCCTTTTGCGCAAGGAGACACCCTATGAAGCGTTCCGCTCTTGCTGGCTTGTTCATGACCGCTGCGATGCTCGCCTCCCCCGCTTTCGCAGCCAGTGACAAAGACCTGTGCCAGATCAACCTGGACAAAATCAACAACGGCAAAGCCCTGCTCGCCACCGACACCAGCGGTAAAAGTGGCGAAATAGACACCGCCGTCTCCCAGGCCAAGGCAGCCCACGCCGCCGGTGATGAGAAGAAATGCATCGAAATCACCTCCAAGGCCCTGCAAGACCTGCAGAACAGCGAGAAAGGCGGCCAGTAAGCGAGAGGGCCAACCTTCGGGTTGGCCTTCGCTGACGTTTTGGCGTACACTGCACAGGCTTGTCACTCACTAAGAAACAACGAGTTACAAGCACGGGGCCGTTTAGGATTCGACGCCGGTCGCGAAACTTTAGGTGCATGCCGAGTTGGTAACAGAACTCGTAAATCCACTGTTGCAACTTCTTATAGTTGCCAATGACGAAAACTACGGCCAGGAATTCGCTCTCGCTGCGTAAGCAGCCTTAGCCCTGAGCTTCTGGTACCTTCGGGTCCAGCAATCACCAGGGGATGTCTGTAAACCCAAAGTGATTGTCATATAGAACAGAATCGCCGTGCAGTACGTTGTGGACGAAGCGGCTAAAACTTACACAACTCGCCCAAAGCACCCTGCCCTTCGGGTCGCTGAGGGTTAACTTAATAGAAACGGCTAAGCATGTAGTACCGACAGCGGAGTACTGGCGGACGGGGGTTCAAATCCCCCCGGCTCCACCATTTCATCATCTAAAGACGTCCACGGACGTCTTTTTTTGTGCCTGGAATCCAGTAAATACGAGGCATCCAGCGCTTTTTCGGTCTTTTGAGAGTTTTTGAGTTCCAGCCATTCGGGTATTCCAGACGGTATTCCAGTCCGTCCGGTGCTAATCTTTGGAATACCGAATTAGTGCCTGAGGACAATCTCATGCCAGCTCAAAACCTCCGCCTCTCCGATCGACAGCTCAAGGGAGTCAAACCGGCGTCCAAGGATTACGTCCTCACAGACGGTGACGGTTTGCAGCTCCGCGTACGCAGCAACGGCTCGTTGCTGTGGAATTTTAACTACCGCGAACCAGTGACCAAAAAGCGCATCAACATCGGCTTCGGGACCTACCCCGAACTGTCGTTGGCGAACGCACGAAAGATGGCAGTCGATGCGCGGGAGCTGCTCGCCCAGGGCATCGATCCGAAGGTGCAGCGTAATACGCTGAATGAAGCCAAGCGCGCAGAAACGGAACACACCTTCGAGAACGTGGCCACCGCTTGGTTCGAACTCAAGAAGGACTCGGTCACCCCTGCCTACGCCGAGGACATTTGGCGGTCGCTCACGCTGCACGTGTTCCCCGATTTGAAGACGACACCACTCACGAAAATCACGGCGCCGATGGTGATCGCATTGCTTCGTCCAATCGAAGCGAAAGGCAGCCTGGAGACTGTCAAACGTCTTAGCCAACGGCTAAACGAGATCATGACCTACGGCGTCAACTCCGGCCTGATCTTCGCAAACCCTCTCACCGGTATAAGGGCGGTGTTCAAAAAGCCCAAGAAAGAAAACATGGCAGCGCTACCGCCCGAAGAGCTCCCCGAGCTCATGCTGGAGATCGCTAACGCCAGCATCAAACGCACAACCCGTTGCCTCATCGAATGGCAGTTGCACACGATGACTCGCCCCGCCGAGGCGGCGACTACTCGCTGGGCAGACATCGACTTTGAAAGGCGTGTCTGGACTATCCCACCGGAGCGGATGAAAAAGCGCCGCCCTCACAGCATTCCGTTGAGTGATCACGCTGTCGCTCTGTTGGAGTCACTGAAAACTCACAGCGGCCATCGCGAATTCGTATTCCCGGCAGACAGAAATCCACGTACCCACGCCAATAGCCAAACCGCCAACATGGCGTTGAAGCGCATGGGGTTCCAGGATCGGTTGGTCAGCCACGGCATGCGCTCGATGGCCAGCACCATCTTAAATGAGCATGGCTGGGACCCGGAGCTGATTGAGGTTGCACTGGCGCATGTCGACAAGGATGAGGTGCGGAGCGCCTACAACCGAGCCGACTACATTGAGCGCCGACGCCCGATGATGGCCTGGTGGAGCGAGTACATCCAAAACGCCGCCACCGGCAGCCTGCTCGCCTCAGCATATGGCCAAGCCAGAGACAGGAACGTGGTGCCGATCCGCTAGCGCTGTACAGGCGCGGTAACGGTGGCGACAGCAACTGAGCGCTCAGGAATCAGGGAAAGCAGCCTCGTTTATCCGCTTGTCAGCGCGGGTCCATCCAAACAGGGCTGCAAAGCCGCCCTGTTTGGATGGACCTTACTTTGAAGAGCTAAAAGCCACGACGTTGTCCAGGATTTACCACGGAATTCCACCGGTGGATAACTGCTCTTGAAGTCCAAAGTGGCGCTGAATTTCGAACCTTGACCAGATTTTTCCACAGGCGTAGAACTGGCCGTGCAACCGCTGTCGATGACAGCAACCCAGGTGGTCCGAACCTTGAAGGCCACGCCGCTCCTGCGGTGGTTCTCCCCCCAAATGGCGATTCGCGTCCGGCAGCTCGCCCGGTCACCTCCCCGGTGATGGATGCCTACTTCAGATCATGGCCCTCGTGCGCCAGACGACACTTCCTACTTCGCTGCCCTGCAGCAACCTATCCGCTTGGCCGAATCTTGCGCCAACCTGTGCCCGTCTCTTTCTTCTGGAAAGAGACGGGCACTTCCACCACTGCTGCAGCCCTGATCGCACATGGCTTTGCGGCATTCCTCCTCGTGACAATCGGCGTGACAAACGCCGATGTCACCAGCAACAGCGATGTAGATGATGGTGCCGCAGACCAAGGAATGGACTGCACCTGACTGACAGTCAGGCATGCCCCGGTCATCGCATTGCTGCTTGCACCTGGCTCAGGATCTCGCGGCACTGGTCTCGTTAGCCAATGCAGCCTCCACCCGCCCACCGGTAACGGTGCTCAGGAGGCCAGATCATGAGATGCCCTTGCTCCTGGTCGTAAGGAGCCGCCAGTCCCGCGTTAGAGGACATCCCCACAGGTCGCAGGGGCCTTGATCCCTGATAACACTCAGCATTCTTGGCGGGATGACGTGGGGCGAGGGTTGGAGATCGGATGATGAGGTGACTGACATGGCATTGGTAGGTAGACGCGATGGCCGCAATTTCGGTTACGGCAGGCAGTTGAGCTATGCGGGTCAGCAGGCGCTGAAAGATATGTTCGGTGGTGGCCATTACGGCACGGTCAAGGCGCACAGCGATCGGTGGCGGGCATTCGTGAAGTGGTGCCGGTCTGAAGCGGGACCCGGGGTCAACGATGCGCGGCAGATTGACCGCGAGGTGTTGTCGAACTATGCCGCATACCTTCGCGGCCTCGTTGAGCACAGCGACCTAGCAATCAGCACTGCCCAAAACCGGCTATCCAGCGTTAACCGAACCATGGCAGCGCTTCGCGGTGATCAATATGTAAAATTGCCAAGTCCGAGCAAGGCCTTGGGTATGCAGCGCACCGGGGTACGTCAATCGGCGCCGCAAGGCCAAGACCGCGAACAGGTACAGCAGATCGTCGAGATGCTTTGTAGCCGTGGTCAGATGCGAGCAGCAGCGATAGTTCAGTTGACGCGAGCCACGGGGATGCGTTTGCGCGAGGCCATCCTGGCTGACCTGCCACGGCTGAGCCGTGAAGCCGCGCTCTACGGCAAAATCAATATTCAGGATGGCACAAAAGGCGGCCGCGCCGGTGCATCTGCCCCCCGCTGGATTAAGGTGGATGACCATATTCGTGGCGCACTTAGATTTGCATTGCAAGTATCCCCCACGGATAGCCGCAACCTGATTGCTCCAAACGAGAGCTATCTGAACGTTCTGCAGGAAATAGCACAGCCAGCGAGAGAGGTCCTGAAAGCACACGACCTCAAAGGCTTTCACGAACTTCGGGCGGCGTTTGCATGTGAGCGCTATGAACAGATCACACATCACCGTGCGCCTGTAAATGGTGGTCAGTGCTACGCCATAGACCGGCGCCTAGATCTTGAGGCTCGCATGCAGATCAGCGATGAGCTGGGGCATGGACGGATTGAAGTGGTCGCTGCCTACATAGGGGGGAGGGTATGACTAAGGCGTTTGATATGGAGTTGTTCTTGAGTGCCGTGCTGACAGGGTCGCATGCGACGCGGCACCGGCATTTGCGGCAGGCGAGAATCATCCAATCTGAAATCGCAAAACGCTGGCAGCGATCAACTCCTTGGGCCTGGCAGCGAAAGCATTTGGTTTGGTTTCTTGAACACTTCCTCACCGGCCGCAGTGAAGCAACACAGTATTACTATTTGCTTACTGTCCAACTGCTCGCACGACGCCTGGAAAGGCCATGGGTTTTTAAGCGTTGAGTGGAGCTCCCGTTCCTACCCATCGGTAATCGCCACCGCCTCGGAAAATCATGGCGTCGACGCGCCTATAAGCAATCTCCTCAGTGCTGAGGAAATCATGACTTTTAAAGGTCAGCCCGATTATGCGCAAGTCGCGCCGCATACAAGCGTAACATCTCGCCCTCGACCAGAAGCTGGTCACGCTGGACCGACGGCATACGATTATACACGCACCCCGCTTCGTCTGGCATTATGCCTTTATAGCGCCACCACTCTCGGGATGGCTGGTGACGAACTCAAGGGATGGAACATGGCAGAGAACAGCAACTTCGCCTTTTTCAAAGAACACGATCCGGTTTTTTTCCAACTTGCCAATGCGGCCGAGCGAGTATTTTCCAGCGACCCCAACACGACGCTGATCAAACTGCGCCAGTTGGGCGAAGCGCTCGCCCAGGATCTGGCGGTAAGAGCAGGCATTGAGTTCGACGCCACTACTTCCCAAGCTGATCTGCTGTTCCGCCTGAGTCGTGAAATCCAGCTCGACGGTAACATCCGTAACCTATTCCATACGCTGCGCATCGAAGGCAATAAGGCTACCCATGAATTCCGCACCCAGCATCGTGAGGCACTGGACGGGCTGAGGGTCGCCCGCGCCTTGGCGATCTGGTATCACCAGTCATTTGGCACGGGCGGCAACACCTTTAAGCCTGGGCCTTTCATGGTTCCGGTCGATCCGAGTGAGCCTCTACGTGAGCTGCAGGGGCAGATCGAAAAACTTCGCGCAGAGCTGGGCGACAGTCGCCAGCAATTGGAGAACAACCACCAATTAGCCGAGCTACTGGCGCAAGAAAAGCATGAGCAAGCCAGTCTTGTTGGGCAGATGAACGAGGAAGCCCGCGTCTACGAGCAGATTGCCCTTGAACGCGAGGCAGAACTATCGAAGGCCCGAGTCGATTTCGAGGCGCGGCTGAAAGTGCTGCAACAACAGCTTGAAGATCAGCCGCAAGCTGCCCAGCAGGTCACGCGTAAAACTCAGCAGGCAAGCAGCCAGTTCGACCTCAATGAAGACCTCACCCGTATTCTCATCGATCAACAGTTGAACGATGCCGGCTGGGAAGCCGATTCGCTCGATCTTACCTACAGCAAGGGCGCTCGGCCCGAAAAGGGCAAGAACAAGGCCATCGCCGAATGGCCAACCAGCAAGCCGAAAGAAAACGCTGATTACGTGCTGTTCGCCGGCCTAATCCCAGTCGCCATCGTCGAAGCTAAGCGCAAGCGTGTCAACATAGCGGACCGCATTCCCCAAGCCGAGCGCTATTCACGCCAACTGATCGTTACTGACAATCTGCAACCGGCCGGGCAGAACACGGGCTGGGCGGATGGCCAGGGCGGCCACTTCAAAGTCCCGTTTGCCTTTGCCTGCAATGGCCGGCCCTTCATTAAGCAGCTCGCTGAGCTGTCTGGCATCTGGTTTCGTGACTTGCGCAGTCCGGCCAACCTGCGCCGGCCGCTGCAGGACTTCCACACGCCGGGCGGTCTACTCGACCTACTCAAACGCAGCCGTGAGGACGCCGAGGCGAAACTACAGCAGGAAGGCTTCGCCTACCTCAAGCTGCGCGACTATCAGGAAAACGCCATCCGCGCCGTCGAGCAGGCGCTGGCCGCCAATCGCCGCCAATGCCTGCTGGCCATGGCCACAGGGACAGGCAAAACGCGTACGATCATTGGCTTGATGTACCGCCTGCTGAAGGCAGAGCGCTTTCGCCGTATTCTTTTCCTGGTTGATCGCAGCGCACTGGGGGAACAAGCCATTGAAGCCTTCAACGAGGCGACGCTGGAACAGAACCACACACTGTCGCAAATTTACGACGTCAAAGAACTCGGTGACATGGCTGCCGAAGCAGAAACACGAGTTCAGGTCGCTACCGTACAGGCCATGGTCAAGCGCATCTTCCAGTCGGATACTCCGCCGCCCATCGATGCCTTCGATTGCATCATCGTCGACGAAGCCCACCGCGGTTACACCCTCGACCAGGAAATGACTGAAGGCGAACTGGCGGTGCGCGACTTCAACCAGTACCTGTCGCAGTATCGGCGCGTCCTTGATTACTTTGACGCCTGCCGCATCGGCCTCACAGCCACGCCAGCCAAGCACACCAGCGAGGTCTTCGGTGCCCCGATATTCACCTATAGCTACCGTGAGGCCGTAGCTGACGACTGGCTGATCGATCATGAACCGCCAATCCGCTACAAGACCCTGCTGAGCGATAATGGCATCCACTTTGGCAAGGGCGAGAGCGTCAGCGTCATCGATACGAGCACCGGCGAGGTGGATGTCGCCGAACTCGAGGACGAACTCGACTTCGAAATCGAGTCTTTCAATCGCCGCGTGATTACGCCCGGTTTCGACAAGGTCATCTGCGAGCAACTGGCACAAGAGCTCGACCCGTTGGGCGACGAAAAAACAATGATCTTCTGCGTCAATCAGGCCCATGCCGAGCGGGTGAAAAACCTCTTGGACGAAGCGTTCAAAGACGTTCACGACGAGGATTACAACCAAGCGGCGGTACAAATCATCACTGGGCAGAGTGACAAGGTTAAACAACTGATCCGCCAGTACAAGAACGAGCGCTACCCCAGCATCGCCATCACGGTCGACCTGCTGACTACTGGTATCGACGTGCCGCGCATCTGCCACTTGGTGTTCATGCGCCGGGTGCGTTCGCGCATCCTCTACGAACAGATGAAGGGCCGCGCGACTCGTCGCTGCGATGATATTGGCAAGACAGTCTTCAAGATCTACGATCCCGTTGATCTGTACGCCGCCCTCGAACCAGTAGATACAATGAAGCCGCTGGTGAAGGATCCGAGCATCAGCCTCGAACAACTGGTCAGCGAGCTAAGCAACCCAGCCAGCCTCGATGCTCCTGGTAACCAGCCAGACACTAGTCATGCCCACGACGTCCTGGACCAGCTCAGCCAGCGGATCATGCGTATTCTGCGCAAGGCCAGCCATAAGGCCGAGCAAAAGCCAACCCTAAAGGCCAAGCTCGCCGAACTGGAGAACACCTGGGGCATAGCCCCGGACAAACTGCATCAGCACCTGCACCAGCTCGGTCCACAGCAAGCTGCGCAGTTCATCCAACAGCATGTCCAACTGCTCAATCAGCTCGCCACGGTTAATGCTTTGCTGGGATCGCTGAATTATCCAGTGATCTCCACCCATTCGGACGAATTGATGGTCCGTGAACAAAGCTACGGAGATTACCACAGGCCTGCCGACTATCTGGAAAGCTTCAACGACTTCATCAAGAACCAGTTGAACCAGTCGGTGGCCCTAGGCGTAGTGGTCAACCGTCCGCAAGACCTGACCCGTGAGCAATTGCGCGAGGTGCGCTTGCTGCTTGATGGTCATGGCTACAGCGAGGTGAACCTGCAAAGCGCCTGGCGCAATCAAACCAACCAGGAGATCGCTGCCAGCATCGTCGGATTCATCCGCCGCGCCGCCCTCGGCGAGGCCCTGCTGCCATTCGAGCAACGCGTAACCAAGGCAATGGAAACGATTTACACCTTGCAGTCTTGGACCCAAGTCCAGCGCAAGTGGCTGGATCGCTTGGCCAAGCAGTTAGTACATGAGGTTGTAATCGACGAGAAGCAGATTGGCGAAGCGTTCCAGAATGATGGCGGCAGCACGCGGCTGAATAAAATGCTCGGCGGCAACTTGACCGTGGTGCTGGATGCCCTGAATGACAATCTGTGGGCACAGACCGGATAAGTCCGCTCAAAAACGCTGGGGTTAGTCACCTACTCGTTCATGAGGGATAATGCCCGGCCACTCGACTTATCGACCGCACAGCTAGAGAAGCTTAATGACCCTTGCAGAGCTTCACCAGATCCTTGCCTGTGGTGAGGACAGCCGCCATCAATTCAAGCGAGATTTCAACAATATCGATGCCTTGGCAGCCGAGTTGGTGGCGTTCGCCAATACGTCTGGTGGCCATCTGCTGATTGGCGTAGACGATGGCGGTACCGTAAGCGGGTTGAGTAGTGCCGACGTGGCGCGGCTCAATCAGCTCCTCTCCAATGCGGCTTCGCAGAACGTCCGCCCGGCGATTAATCCGCGGTCCAGCAACATTCAGACCGAACACGGGCTGGTCATGGTGGTGACAGTCGAACAAGGGCTGAATAAACCCTATGTCGACAACCAGGGTCGCATCTGGGTAAAGAACGGCGCCGACAAGCGTCGGGTCACGGCTCGTGAAGAACTGCAGCGTTTGTTCCAGCAGGCCGGGCTGGTGTGTGCTGATGCAGTACCGGTCGCGGGCAGCAGCGTAGCGGATATAGATGCCAAGGCGCTCGGCGAGTACTTTCAAAGACGCTTTCGGCAGAGCCCCGAACAGACAGGTTTGGAAACCATCCGCATCCTGGAAAATCTTGGCCTCGCCAGTGGCGACACACCCAATTTGGCCGGTTTGCTGCTCTTCGGCCAGGCGCCACAACGTCTGTGCCCGGCGTTCGATGTCAAGGCCGTGGCGTTTCCGGGCACGGTTCTGCATGACCGCCACTATCTAGACAGCGAAGATATCGACGGTAATCTGCAGGAACAGTACCGACGCAGCCTTGCCTTCATAAAGCGCAACCTACACCACGTGCAGCGCCAGCAGGGCTTCAATACCCTCGGCCAACTGGAAGTGCCGGAGGAGGTATTTGAAGAACTGCTGGTCAATGCCCTGATCCACCGCGACTACTTTGTCAGCGCCTCCATTCGGATCATGATCTTCGCCGATCGCATCGAACTGATCAGCCCCGGGCACCTGCCTGACGTGCTCGATACCGAGAAAATTCGATTTGGCCTGTCCAACCGTCGTAACCCGACGCTCACCTCCCATGCTGTGCACATTCTCCCCTATCGCGGTTTGGGAACCGGCATCCCGCGCGCTATCGATGCTTGGCCAATGATCCGGCTGGAGGACGACCGGCAGAGTAATCAGTTCAAGGTGGTGATTCAGCGCGCCGTTGAAAAAGGGCCTCTTTCGGGCCCAAGTGGGGACCAAGTAGGGACTAAGTCGGGACCAAGTAGGGACCAAGTAGGGACTGAGTCCGCTGTCGAAGAAGAACAAGCCGAAACTCGCCTGTCTTTGCAGCAAGAGCAGATAACGCTGCTGTGCAAGATGACGGGCGATCACACTGCGCCAGAGCTAATGACCTTCGTCGGGCGCAGCAACCGTAGCAAGTTCCGCGAGCAGGTTTTGGCCCCACTACTGGCGCTTGGCGTGGTCGAGATGACCATTCCAGACAAGCCCAACAGCAGCAAGCAACGCTATCGCCTGACTGCGGCCGGCCGAGCGCTAAAGGCCGAACAACGCTCCTCAGACGACTGAGCCCAGACAACCATTTCTTTGCGCCAGCGCGATCTGGCGCTTTACACACTTCGCCACAGGTACCCCATGACCAACTCCGATATTGTCCAGAAACTCTGGAACCTCTGCGACGTTCTGCGCGACGATGGCATCAACTACAGCGACTACGTCACCGAGCTCGTGCTGCTGCTGTTCATCAAGATGGAATTCGAACAGGTGCAGAACAACGACAGCTTCGGCCATAAGCTGCCCGAAGGCGCGCGCTGGCCAGACCTGGCTGGCAAGTCCGGCGTTAACCTGCTCGATCACTACCGGCAGATGCTGCTGGACCTTGGCAAAAACCCTGACCCTCTGATCGCCGCCATCTATGCCGACGCTCAGACTCGCCTCAAGGAACCGCGCCACCTCGAGCAGTTGATCAAGAGCCTCGACGGCATCGACTGGTTCAGCGCCCGCCAAGACGGCCTCGGCGATCTTTATGAAGGTCTGCTGGAAAAGAACGCCAGCGAGACCAAGTCCGGCGCCGGCCAGTACTTCACCCCGCGCCCGCTGATCGACAGCATCATCCGCTGCATCAAGCCGCAGCCAGGCGAGACCATACAAGACCCGGCCGCCGGTACTGCGGGATTTTTGATCGCTGCTGACGCCTATATCAAAAGTCAAACCGACGATTACTACGACCTCGATGCCAAAGCCCAGGCATTCCAGCGCAATCGCGCCTTTGTTGGCGTAGAACTGGTGCCCGGCACTCGCCGTCTGGCACTAATGAACACACTGCTGCATGGCATGGAAGGCGACGAAGAAGGCGTGGTGCACCTGGGCAACGCCCTAGGTCAGACCGGGGCCAACTTACCCAAGGTCGACCTCATCCTCTCCAACCCACCGTTCGGCACTGCCAAGGGTGGCGGTGGCCCGACTCGTGATGACCTCACCTACCGCACCAGTAACAAGCAGTTGGCCTTTCTCCAACACATCTACCGTGGCCTCAAGCCGGGCGGCCGCGCCGCCGTGGTGCTGCCGGACAACGTGCTGTTCGAAGCCGGCGTCGGCACCGATGTACGCCGCGATCTGATGGACAAGTGCAACCTGCACACCATTCTGCGCCTGCCGACGGGGATCTTTTATGCTCAAGGCGTGAAGACCAATGTGCTGTTTTTCCAGAAAGGCACGATTGAGAACCCACGTCAGGAGCAAGGCTGTACGCAGCGTGTGTGGGTTTACGATTTGCGCAGCAACATGCCAAATTTTGGTAAGCGTACGCCTTTTGGAGCGGCGCATCTCAAGCCTTTCGAAGAAGCGTATGGGGCGGATGCCAATGGCAATACCCCGCGTGCGGAGAATATCGAGGGGATTGGTGAGCTGAGTCGCTTTCGGGTGTTTACGCGCGATTTCATTGAGCAGCGTGGAGATTCGCTGGATATCAGCTGGTTGAAGGATAGAGACAGTCTGGATGCAAATGACTTGCCGGCGCCGGAGGTGTTGGCGGGTGAGGCCATGGCTGAGCTGACTGAGGCGCTGCATGAGTTGGAGGAGCTGATGAGGGCGATGGGTGCTGGGGATGAAGTGGCGGTGCAGAAGCAGTTGATGGCCGAGGTGATGGGATTGGTGGTGGCTGAGGAAACTAGCGCGGAGTTCAAATCGTGAGCTGGCAATCTCCGCAAACTTGGAAAACAGCAACACTTGCAGATATTTGCTATAGGATTGTTGACGGCTCTCATAACCCGCCTACCGGTCAGCCATCGGGAAAGCCGATGTTAAGCGCTAAGAATATTCAGAATGGAAAAATACATTTTGATGGATTGCGCTTATTGAGCACTGACGACTTTGAACTTGAAAACAATAGGACCAATATTTCTGCAGGGGATGTCTTGCTTACTATTGTTGGAGCCATTGGCCGCACCGCTGTAGTTCCAGCGACGGCACCTGAGTTCACACTGCAACGTAGCGTTGCAGTGTTAAAATCAAACCTTATGAACCCGAACTACCTCCGTTACCTTTTGGATTCCCCCGCAGCGCAGTCTTTCTTCTTGAATAATGCAAAAGGGACGGCGCAGAAGGGAATTTATCTGAAAGCCCTAGGCGGAATGCAAATACCCATTGCACCACCCGCGGAACAAGCACGCATCGCCCAAAAACTCGACGAACTACTGGCCCAGGTCGATACCCTTAAATGCCGTGTCGACAGCATCCCCGCGCTGCTCAAGCGCTTCCGCCAATCCGTCCTCGCCGCCGCAGTTTCCGGGCGGTTGACGGAGGATTGGCGTCATGCTCAAGCCGTGGATCCAGAATGGAAAAAAACTGCAATAAAATCAGTATGCAGCGTCGCATTTGACGGCCCGTTTGGCTCCAAGCTCAAGTCGGATGACTATACAAGCGAGGGAGTACGAGTAGTGCGCTTGGAAAACATCGGCCATATGGGGTTCATTTCCGAAAAAGAAACCTTCATAAGCCCTGCAAAGTTTAAAGAGCTTGCTAAGAACAAGCTTGAGCCAGGGGATATTTTGTTTTCGTCATTTGTCGATGAGGAGATCAGGGTTTGCCAATTACCAAAAAGCGAGGAGACTTTCATCAATAAGGCAGATTGCTTCTGTCTTCGAATCGATCAAACAGTTGCGAAACCTAAATTTTTACTATATTCACTGGCAGCTAGGCAAACCTACCGCCAGATCAGAGAAGCAGTCCATGGTGCAACACGGCCTAGGATTAATCTCGGGTTTCTGAAAGTCTTCGAGATCAGTCTTCCTTCCACAACTGAACAAATCGAAATCATTCAGCGTGTCGAACAGCTTTTCGCCTTCGTCAGCCAACTGGAAGTCCGCGTCAAAGTAGCTCAGGCGCGCATTGACGGCCTGACCCAAAGCATCCTTGCGAAGGCATTCCGCGGTGAGCTGGTACCGCAGGACCCGAACGACGAACCGGCCAGCGTACTGCTTGATCGCATCAAAGCCCAACACGCCGCTGCACCCAAGGGCAAACGCGGTCGCAGATCCGCCACGGCGGACTAAGCCTTACTTCTGGAAGAAAACCAACGATGTCAGTCCCGACCTACGACCAGTTCATCGAGCCCATCCTGCGTTTTCTCGCCGCCCACCCGGAGGGTGCCATGGCGGGCGAGGCCCACGAAGCGGCCGCCATGACACTTGGCCTAAGCGAAGCACAGCGGCAGGAGACCATCGCCAGTGGCCAGGCCACCTACAAGAACCGTTCAGGCTGGGCGCATGATCGGCTGAAGCGCGCCGGCTATTCCAGCAGCGCAAAGCGTGGCTACTGGCAGCTGACCGACACCGGCCGCGCCTTCGCCAAGGCCAACCCGGCTCCGTTGAGCCCAGAACAGGTCGAGCACCTAGCTGTGAACTTCATGAGCGTGAAGCTGAAGACAGCGCCGGACGCCGCCTCGCTGGATGAGAGCAACGACACTTCAACGCCGATTGCCCAGACCGACCTCGCCACTAGCAGCCCGCAGGAGCGCTTGAACCAAGCCATCCTCGAGCTGCGTACCAGCGTCGCGGGCGACCTGCTGGACAGCCTGCTGCAAGCGAGCCCGACGCGCTTCGAGCACATCGTACTCGATGTGCTGCATAGCCTGGGCTACGGCGCGAACCGTCAGGCGCTGCAACAAGTCGGCGGCAGTGGCGACGGCGGCATTGACGGAGTGATCTCGCTGGACGCGTTGGGGCTGGAGAAAGTCTACGTGCAGGCCAAACGCTGGCAGAGCACCGTCGGCCGGCCCGACCTGCAAGCGTTCTATGGCGCATTGGCCGGGCAGAAAGCCAAACGCGGTGTATTCATCACCACTTCCGGCTTCACCGCCCAGGCCGTTGACTTCGCGCGCTCGGTCGAGGGGCTGGTGCTGGTCGACGGCAAACGCCTGGTCAATCTGATGTTGGATCACGAGGTTGGTGTCAGCTCGCAGCTTTATAAGGTGCCGAGACTCGACAGCGATTACTTTGATGAGTCGCTTGGCTGAGTTCAAAAAGCACCATTCCATCGAAAGCCAGATCAACCAGCATTCCATCTGGTATTCCAAGCTATTTATTAGATTGATTATTAGCCAATAAAAACAGATAGATACCGACTTGTTTCAGATTACCCCGGCCCACCAAATGCACGAAAAAAGACGTCCTTGAACGTCTTTTTTGTGCCTGGAAATCCGCTATTGCCATACCCCACCCGCCAGCCCAATCACTCAAACCTGCACCTTCACCCCCTCGCGATCCCCCTGAGCCATCACCCTCACCGCAATCGAAGCACCTGCCAACAGCCCAACAATACCCAGAACCTCAAGGCCGGTAGGCAAGCGCTGTTCGGCGATCAGCCCAAAGGCGACTGCGAATATGGTTTCTACTGAAATTAGCTGCCCGGACAGGGCCATCGGTAGCCTTTGGCTGGCAAAATTCCAGGCCCATGCGCCGCCAACGGAGGCAACACAGGCCAGCGCCGTTGCGGCAGCCAGCACCGGCAGGGTGTTGCCCAAGTGCAGGTCCAAATGCGGGTAGGTGTACAGGTCCAATACGAGCCCGAACGGCACGAACACGACCACGCTCAAACCGGCGCCAACCATCATCAGGCCCGTCCATAGGCCTGCGTGTACCTTGGGGATTTTCGCCAGCATCTTCTGGTTGAGTATGCTGAACATCAGCCAGGTCAGCACAGCACCCACGGCGTAGCTGACCGCGGCCAGGTAGGAGGTCAGGTCATTGTCTAAAACGCCGACCAAGGTGCCATAGTTTGCCGCGACCAACCCGCAAACCGCCAGGATGATGGGGACAGCGAGGCTGCTCCAGGTGGTGGTGCGCTCGATCATATTGCCCGCGACCGCAATGATGACCGGTGTAGCGCTCAGGAATGCCGGTGCGATGATAGCGCCGCCATTGAGCACGCTGCCCATGATGCAACCGATGTACACCGCATAGCCAAGCACGCCCAGCAGCCCGGCGTTGAGGATTGAGCGCCTGCTTAAAGCAGGGTCGCCAGGCCAATAGATACGCAGCATCACCAGGCCGATGCAGCCGGACACGATGAACCGCAGGGTAATGAAGTCAATCGGACCGAACGCGCCCATCATGTAGGGCGACAGAAAATTAAGCGCCCAGCTGAAGGTGGCAAATACCGCAGCTGCCACCCCCAGCGCGTAGGATCTGGTCATTAGCGCTCCTCAGCAGGCGACCGTTGCGGGGGCATCAGATGACAGGCCCACAATACGTGGAAGTGCGAATTTCCTCGCCGTCATTGATGTCGATAAATTGCGAGCCATAGGCGGTTTGGGTCGGCCTGCCCCAGTTGACCCCCATTCCTACGCCGCCACCGCTTTCAGACTCGCCTTCGAACATCGTTTTGTCCAATCGTGAACGCCAATCGAGAAAACGCATGGTCACCGCCAGGCGAGTCGCTAGCGGCCCTGGCAAGAGCGGTTCAGAGCGGTGCCACATCGATTTGGTAAACAGCAGTACGTCGCCCAATGCAAAATCGTCCTGGGTTTTATACGCTTCAAACAGGTCTGTGAGCAGGCTGGGCGTTTGGAACACAGCTCTCAAATGCGCGGAAAAATCCTCCACGGCAACGCCGGCAACCATTCGTTTGGAAAGCAGGCTGGCCATCTGGAAATTCGCCTTCGCGCTATAGATGTCTTCGGCTAGATAAGCCATGCCCCCGCCCTGGCCTGAATTGTCGATAGGATCCAACGGGATCCACACGCTGAAGGCGGCGTCTTGAGGGCGAATGTACCTGAAACTCAGGGAATCGTAGTGCCAGGCAAAACCCTCTTTATGCGGGGTAAGCTCGAAACTCTGGGACTCGGTCATGATCAGCGGATGCCCGATTAACGTCACCAAGGCCGTCCTGAAAGCGATCGAGGAATAGATGTTTTTCACCGCATCGGTTGTCGCCAGATCGTAGGTCAACCGGCTGAAGGAGTCCCCGTAGGCGGACTTCGACTCCCGTGCAGAGATCACTTTCGAACGGGCCGCCTGCTTCAAGGATTGAATGGCGTGCTCAGATAAGAAGCCTTTGAGCTTGATAAACCCCTGGCGACGAAATGCTTCGATTTCGTCGCGGCTGAGCGAGAGGTTGTTAACAAGAGAGAAATCCTTTTCCTGAGATTGCATCAGCGTGGCCTCCTTTACGCCAGTGTTCGGCCTCAAGCATGCGATAGGTGGGCACTGGCGACCTGAACCCAGACGACTATTTTGCGCACTGAGGCGACATTGGACGTTGTGTTGCCAGCCGGCGGCGATATTGCTAGTGTCAGCTCATGAGTACCTATTGCCTCACCTCGACAACCACCACCACGACCGCTGAAAGCGGAGCGTGCGAGGTGTCGTGAGCCAATAACCAACGAACTTCAAAGGCCCGCCAGCGATGGACAGGGCCTTTTTTTATGCCTTGTGTCGCTGGTTCACACGCAAGGAGATGCACCCATGTACGCCCTGTTGATACTCGATATCCAAGTCGGGCTTGTTCACGGTCCGGAAAAACCCTGGCGCTGCGACGAGCTGTTGGAAACGCTCAACATCCTGATGGACAAGGCACGCAGCGCAGGCGCACCAATTTTTCTCGCACGTCACATCGGCCCCGCTGGCTCGCCAATCGAATCGGGCAGCCCGCTTACGCTGGTTGCCGAGGAGCTGAAGTTGCTGGGTGGGGAAGTGGTGTTCGAAAAGCGTCGGCCTAACGCTTTTGCAATGACTGACCTGGCGGACAATCTGCGCTCCAGCGGCGCCACCGGCGTGGTGGTAACAGGGATGAAAACGCAATACTGCGTCGACAGCACCTGCCGTGCTGCGCGTGACCTTGGCTTCGATGCGGTACTTATCGCCGACGGCCATACCTGTTCTGACACGCCCTTGATGGAAGCCGAGGCCATCGTGGCTCATCACAATGCCACGCTCAATGGGCCGTTCTGCCAGTTGGTTCGGGCTGAGGACTGGAGCTTTTAGCAGAGGTTTCCGGCGGGAAAGAATGCTGGCGCTGACGACCTGAATTCCGGTGGGAAGAGAGTCGCCAGGGCAGCGCTTCGGAATTTTCCCGCGAGATGGCGCGCTGTTGGTGAACTGGCCAAATTCGCTTGTCGCGAATAACCTGCGACTGTTGCAGCAATGGCAGCGACTGAACAAAACCCTCTACCAGCTCAGTACAGCGCGCAGGCAATTGTTAGAACCTGCCCAGCAGTCCTGAGCTTTTTTTCGCCTGGCAAAAACACACCAGTAATAATTATGAATCCAGGCTTGAACCCCGCAGGGCCGAGCTTCGGAATTTTCCCGCAAGTTGCCGCGCTGTTGGTGAACTAGCGCAAGCCACCTCACAACGCTAACTTCTTTACGTCGCTGATGATCAGCGTCCGGCTTTGACAGGCCGAAAAGTGTAACCTTTCACACCCCGTGATAAGACGGCATGCTTGCGCATTCCGCTCCGTTCATGGCGGCTGTGCGTGGGGCATCTTCGGGTGCGCCGGGTTCCTACACTTCCGGTCTGTCAACCCGCGTACAGCTGCCACCTATTCCTGTTTGACAGCAGGGGGAGGCAGCTCCTTAAACAGTGTGGGAGCTTCATCATGAAAAAAATCACCCCCAATCCCCCAACCACCCTCTTCACCCTCGCCGAAAATATCCCCCCCGAAACCCTGCTAATCCAAGCCAGCGAAACCCTCGCCTCCCTCAACGCCATGACCACCGACCTGGCTTTCGAACTTGAAGGCGCGCACCGCCACAAGCTGCTGGCCGCTCAGCAATTGATCGTTCTAGGCGAGTTACTCGTAGAACGGGTCTTGAACACCCAACCATTCACTACCCAAACGCCACAGCCTTAAAACACGAAAACGGGCGAGCTGCCTCAGCGCATCTCGCCCGCTGGCATCCCCTCACACTTCCCATTACCCTGACGGCCTTTATCGGACAATCGGAAGTCAGATACCCGTGCTCAAGCCCTTTGCCGTCATCGCCCTCTCCGTCATGCCCTTACTCGCAACAGCCGCCGATCTGGCCGGGGTTTGGCAAGGTACTTTGGGCAAGTCCGCTATCACCGTGTGTTTCAACGGCGCCGACGGCGAGCATGGCAGTTATTACTACCAGCGCATCCGTACGCCGATTCAACTGACCCAGGCCAACGACAACGCCCCGTGGGTGGAGGAAGGCAACACCGGTTTCTGGGCCCTGCAAAAACCTCAGGGCGATAACCTTTCTGGTGCCTGGAGCAAAACCGATCGCGGCACGCCGCTGCCACTGGCCCTGCGCCGCATTGGCACGGACGGCTGCGGCAGCGATGCCTATAACGCGCCCATGGAAGCCGCGCCGTTGCCGATCAAGACTGAGAAGAAGACTTTCCACAACCACACCTACCAGCTCAAGACCCAAGGCCCCCGCGTCACGCTCAAGCTGGAGGGTGACGGCCCGGCGGTGCAGAAGATCAACCAGCAACTCGCCGCGTTGGCCGTCAATGACGAAGATCTAACCGACTATTTTTATGAACGGCGTGAATACCTGGGTCGAAACGGCTCGGTCTATACCAGTGAGATCGAGGTTGAGCCCGCCTATTGGTCATCGCAATTTCTCACCGTGCGGTTCTACCGCTGGGCCGCAGGCCAAGGCGCCATGGGCATCAGTTGGGGCCTGCACTCCTGGAACCTGCAAACCGGTGACAGTGTGGACCCATGGGCCTGGCTCGGCGGCCATCAGCAATGGCATGACGCCTATTCCGGCCATTTGAAGCTGCCGGCCGCCTTCAGCACTTGGCTAGCCAAGCAAACCACCACTGACGAGGGCTGCCCGGCGATCACCGATTACTCCAACTTTCACCTGAGCTTCAACACTCAGGGCCTGCAACTCTCGACACCGGCCAATGGTGACGGTTGCGACAACGACTTGAGCTTTACCTGGGAGCAATTGGAGCCGGTGCTGACCGAACAAGGCAAAGCGGCAGTGCCCAGCTTGAAAATGCCCTGACGCGCCCGAGAAAAACCCACAGCCGTTCACCAAAGGTTAAGAATCGCGCTCGTATACTCCCTGACTACCCATGACCGGTCGCCCGATCGGTCTCATGCCCCGGTAGCCAGACTCCATGACGCGCCCCGCTCCCCTGCTGCTCTTGCTTGCTGCTCTGTTGTTCTTCTTCGCCCTCGGCAACCATGAGCTGCAAGGCTCTACCGAAGCCCGGGTGTCCGGGATCGCCATGGCGATGCACCTGGACAATGACTGGGTGGTGCCGCGCCTGTTTCGTGAACCCTTCCTGGAAAAACCGCCCCTGAGCCTGTGGCTAGACGCCGGGGCGATTCGTTTGTTTGGCGCTAGCACCGGGGCGGTGCGCTTGGCGTCGGCGTTTGCCGGGTTGTTCAGTGTGATGCTGTTGTACGGGATGCTGCGTCGGTTCGGGCGGCCGCAGACGCTGGCGTTCAGCGCTGCGTTGATCCTGGCGACCATGGCCAGTTACTGGGGCAATGTGCGAGGTGTGGGTGAGGATTCGTTGCTCAGCCTCGGTGTCACCGCCGCCCTGCTGGGGTTTTACCAGGCGGTACGGCCCGAGCGTGAAGGTTCGAGTACCTGGGCCTGGGCGTTGTTTACCGCCGGGATGGTCATCGCTACGTTGAGCAAGGGCGTGTTGGGGCTGGCGATGCCGGGCATTGTGATTTTTGTGTACCTGCTCAGCACTAGCCTGATGGATAAGCGCCTGCGGCTAGGCGATTGGCTCAAGCCGGCGCTGTTCACGTTGTTGGCGTTGGTGCCGTTGCTGATCTGGCTGGGGTTTCTGTTTCAGCGCGGCGGGATGCAGGCGGTGGGTGAAGTGTTATGGACCAATAGCGTCGGGCGCTTCAGCGGTTCGTTCGTAGAAGCCGGGCATTACGAGCCGTTTTACTATTACCTCGCCAAACTGCCCGAGGCCTTCCTGCCCTGGAACATCCTGGTGTACCTGGGCCTGTGGCACTTCCGCAAAAGCCTGGTGCGCAACCGCTACCGGTTGTTTTTCAGTGTGTGGCTGGTGGCGCAGTTCACCCTGCTGACCCTGGCGTCCAGCAAACGCACGGTGTATTTGATGGCGCTGACGCCAGCCGCGGCGGTACTGGCCGCCGAATATGCGCGGGTGTTGCTGGAGTGGGCCAAGGACCATAAGCCGGGGCTGTACCGTTATCATCGGCGCATTATTGGCGGGGTTTTCAGCCTGGCCATCGCCTGCTATCTGAGCGCGGCCTTCTGGTTTGCGCCCAAAGCCGATGTGCGCCATTCATTCGTACCGGTGATGAGTCAGATCCAGACCCTGCAAGACGAAGGCAGGACGGTGGCGATGTATCAACCCAACGAGCGCATCGACGGCGCCAGCGTGTTCTACCTGCAGGCCTACTTGCCGATCCTGAACACCGAAGCCGAACTGCGCGCCTTCCTCAGCGCCAAGCCCGGCAACGTGGCGTTGACGGACCACACCGACCGGCTGAAAGCGCCGGTTACGGTGATCAAGCAGATGGCAGTCAACCGCCAGCCTTACTACTTCGTGGAGCAGTAAGGCCAGCGCGTGGCCTTAATGCTTGGTGAGCTTGTCTAGGTAGCCCATGGCAAACGCCGAGACCACGAACGTCATGTGGATGATCACGTACCACATCAGGTGCTCTGGATCGACGTTCTTGGCGTCCATGAAGATGCGCAGCAGGTGGATGGAGGAAATCGCCACGATGGAGGCCGCCACTTTCATCTTCAGCGACGAAGAGTCCATGGTGCCCAGCCAGTTGAGCTTTTCTTTGTTCTCGTCGATATCCAGCTGCGAGACGAAGTTCTCGTAGCCGGAAATCATCACCATCACCAGCAAGCCGCCGACCAGGGCCATGTCGATCAACGACAGCAGCAGCAGGATCACTTCGGCTTCCAACATGGTGAAGATGTTGGGAATTACGTGAATGATTTCCTGGAAGAATTTCAGCGCCAGGACCAGCAAGCCTAGGGACAGGCCCAGGTAGATCGGCGCCAGCAGCCAACGCGAGGCGTACATCGTATTTTCGATAAAGCGTTCCATTGAATCTCACACAGCTTGGCTAAAAATGGCGCCGAGTATACCAGCCGCCACCTGGCCCCTGTCACCGCGAGAAAACTGACCCAAGTGGCATCTGTAAGAGAATTTTTCTGCTAGTGTCGAGACCATTCACTCGGCTCGATGATGTCGGACAGGAAGACTCAGATGATGGATGTGCGATCCCCTTTGGCCGCTTTCGGCCTGTGCGCGGCGTTGCTGATGGCCAGCGGCTGCTCCCCCAAAGAAGAGCAGAAGCAGGCGACCCTCGAAGAGAAAACCACCAAGTTCGAACAGTCCCTGGACAGCATCCAGGACCCTAAACTGCGCGATGCCATTGCGGACCTGGGCGGCTCGCTGCTGTTGCTGGAGCGCGCGCGCGTCAAGCTCGCCAGCAAGCCCATCGAAGCCGAATACGGCGAAGACAGCCTGGCCCTGCTCAAGCATTACCCTACGCCCCAAGCGCTGGTGGACACCTACATCAATGGCCTGTTCGTACTGCGCAAAACCTCGCACTCCGACTATCTGACGGATTTGCAGCCGGTCTTCCCGTTCAACTTCAACGCCCCGGACCAGTTCCCCTTCCCCCATGGCCTGGAATGGCAGTCGGTCACCCTGAGCAACGATAAAGTCATTCCCTTCCAGCCGGAATGGTCCGAAACCGACCCCGGCATCCAACTGAGCCCCAGCAGCTCCAACCTGACCAACCCCGACGACCTGACGGTGACCTACCCGTTTATTGAAGGGATCGAGACGGAAAACAAGAGCCAGCCACAACCCATCAGCCTCAAGGGCGCGGTGGAGGTGATCACCCCGGGCAAGGTGCTGACGTTCGACCTGACCAAACAAGACGTGGGCCATAAACGCACCGACGGCAACATCACCCTCAACCTGCTGACGCTGGAAAAGAACTACGCCGAGATCGAACTGACCAACAGCCAGCCCCTGGCCGCCGAAGTGGGCGATGCGTCACCCAACCCGCTGCTGGTACAGGCACAGGACAGCACCGGGCAATTTCTGACCCGCTCAGGTTCGATCAACGAGAGTGCCGCGCAAGTGGCGTTCTATGAGAAACAACTGGCCGAGATGCAGAAACAAACCGCGTGGTCCGATGCCTTCGATAAACAGCTGACCGACGCGCAAAAAGCCTTCGAGCGCCAGCAGACCAGCCATTACGCCAAGGTGTATTTCAACGGGCTGATCGATAACCTGCAGGTCAATGTGCTGGATTTCTCCAAGGCCACGCTCACCCGTAAAGACCTGGACCTACCGGTGATGCGCTTTGACAGGAACAGCCTGCAACACACCGTACAGCCCCTGCCGATGCCGGTCACGGTGTACGACGACAGCGCCGCCAGTTGGCTCAAAGATGCCTCGATGACGGAGGAGCAACTGAAAAACAGCGTCACCCTCAGCCAATCGACCGAAGACGCCAGTGCCGCAAAAATCGTGTTCGACCACCCGTTCACCTTCAATGACGACCTGGTCGGTGCCGAGCGCAACAACAGTGACGCGCCTATCACCTTCTTCACCGCCGACGACAAGGGCGAACGTGGCGAGCCCATCGAGTTGCCGACCGAAGCGTTCGAACTGAATGCCGCCAGCGGCACGCTGACGTACGACCTCAACCTGTTCCCGGAAACCCCGGCGTATGTGGTGGGTTCGGTACCGTTGTTTTTGGCCACCATCGAGAAAGCCACAATCGACGCCGCCAAGCTGCCCAAGGGCCTGTCGCTCAAGGACAACGCGCTGATCGTCGACCAGAAGGACTTCCCCGCCGACAGCTGGCGTTTCTACGCCAAGGATGCCAGCGGCAATTACCTCAAGGAGATCCTCGGTGTCAGCCACCGCGCCGAGGAATACGGCACGGCGATGTTTGACGTGCATTACTTCTACGGCCAGCCGACCACGCTGGAAAGTTACCAGCGCACCGACCTCAGCACCGTGCAATACGGCTTTGAGGTCAAGCTGGACAAGCCTGAGAGCAAATAACCGGCGCTACAGGGCCAGCCGCTCCTGACCGCCGTTGAGTTGGCGCAAATGGGCTTGCAGGTGCAGGCACCAGATCTGCGGCTCGTCCATTTGCTCGTAGCCGTGCAAGGTCAGGCTATCGACGATGGTGCCCAGCATGCGTTCTGCCACGAAAGGCCCATGGAACGGGCCCTGGGATTTGACGGTGGATGGCTGTTCGCCCGACATGCCGGCGGCAAATAGCAGCGTCCACATCCCGTTATCCCCGGCAAGAGGGCGAATGGAGCATTCGATACGGGTGACCAGGCCCAGGCACTGGCGGGTAAGGCAAAGGTTGCGCGACATGGCGGCGACCCTCGGTAGATCGGTGTTCAGCCCCAGCGCACGGCGAGGCTGTTTCTATCCTGCGACTCCTGTGGATATCCCTGACTCTGAGAATAGAATAAAAACGCGACAAACCAAGGTTGTAGAGACCAACGGGCGTTGGTCCCAGGCGAGAGTCAATTTTGTGGCAGGTTTAATAGGTCAATGTGGGAGCGGGCTTGCTCGCGAATGCGCTGGTTCAGTCACAGATGCAGTGATTGACACTCCGCATTCGCGAGCAAGCCTGCTCCCACAGTTTTGATCCCGTTTCGCCTTGGCTATCAGGTCGGCTTGGCTTCTGCCAACGCCTGCTGCGCCAGCTCTTTTTCCGCCTCCTTCAAATCCTCCTCACTGATCATCTCGGCAATCGCCCGCAAGCGCTCCACCACCCGCGCATTCACGGTGCCTTCCGGGAACTGCCCCTCGGCGTCCGGCTCGCCGGCATCTTCGCCCACCAGCAGGCTCAGCGCCTCGTCGGCCTGGCGCACCGCATAGATATGGAATTGCCCCGCACGCACAGCCTGCAACACCTTCTCGTCGAGCATCAGCGTGGCGACGTTGGCCTGAGGGATGATCGCCCCCTGCTCACCGGTCAACCCGCGGGCTTCGCAGAGGCGGAAGAAGCCTTCGATCTTCTCGTTGACCCCGCCCACCGCCTGCACTTCACCAAACTGGTTGATCGAGCCGGTAATCGCAAAGCATTGCTTGAGCGGCGTCTTCGACAAGGCCGAGATCAAGGTGCATGCCTCGCCCAGAGAAGCGCTGTCGCCGTCCACATACCCGTAGGACTGCTCCAGGGCGATACTCGCGGAAATCGCCAACGGAAATTCCTGGGCATAGCGGCTGCCCAGGTAACCGGTGAGGATCATCACGCCCTTGGAGTGGATCGGCTGGCCGAGGTTAACTTCGCGCTCGATGTCGACAATGCCGCTGCCGCCCGGGTACACCGTGGCGGAAATCCGCGCCGGCACGCCGAATGCCGAGTCGCCCACTTCCAGCACCGTCAGGCCGTTGCACTTGCCCACGGCCGCACCGGCGGTGTCGATCAGGATGACGCCGGCGAGCATGTCGTCGAGAATCCGCGCCGACACGCGGCCGGTGCGTGTGGCCTTGGCCTTGAGGGCGCGCTCGATATGCCCGGCATCGGTCATCTCGTCGCCCGCCAGGTGGCGAATGAAGTCCGCCTCGCTGACCAGCTGGAACAAATCACCAATACGCGCCGACAAGCGGCCCTGATGTTCGGCCAGGCGTGCGCTGTAGGTCGCCAGGCGCGCCACCGCGTCCGAGGTGAGCGGCGCCATGCCCTCTTCCGACGTGCGGGTTTTGAGCAACTGGGCGAACTGCTCCAGGCTCTCGTCGACCATGGGGATGTCTTCGTCGAAGTCCACCAGTACACGGAACATCTCCTGGAAGTCCGGGTCGGCGTCCTGCAAGGCGTAATACAACTGGCGCGAACCGATGATGATCACCTTGACCTGCAAGGGAATCATCTGCGGGTTGAGGGTGACGGTGGCCAGGCGGCCGAGTTCGCCCAGGGGCGACTCCATCTTCAGCTTGCGCGATTGCAGGGAGCGCTTGAGCGCATCCCACACAAAGGGCTCGCTGAGCATTTTTTCGGCTTCCAGGATCAGGAAGCCGCCATTGGCGCGGTGCAAGGCGCCGGGACGCAGCTGGCGATAGGTGGTGTAGAGCGCGCCCTGGTCGGTGCTGTATTCGATACGGCCGAACAGGTTGTCGTAGGTCGGGTGCGGTTCAAACACCACCGGCGCGCCACCGTTGACCGAGTGGCCCACCACCAGGCTCGGGCAGTACTGTTCTTCAAGCAGCTTGCGCGCCTGGGCGTCGGTCTTGGCGTCGTCCACCAATTGCTCCACCACGGTTTTGAGCAGGTACACCTGCATGGCTTGCAGGTAGCCACAGACCCCGGCGTTTTCTGCGTATTTTTCTGACAACGGCGCCAGCAAAGGCTGCAGGGCCAGAGTGATGGTTTCTTCGTTGAACTGGCGCAGTTGGTTGTTGGACTCGCGCTTCCACTGCGGCAGGCTGGCCAGCTCCTCGTTGAGGCGTTCTTCCAGCTCGGAGATATCGGTGTGGAAGCGCTCGCGATCGGCTTCCGGCAGTTGCGAAAACTCTGCTTCGTCCAGCGCCTTGCCGTCGAGCATCGGCGTGAAGGCGATGTTGGAGCTGTCGCGGTACAGCGCCACGTCTTTTTCCAGGGCCAGGCGCTCGATCACGTCCAGCGCCTTGTCGTAGCGCTGGTTGAACGCCCGGTCGATGGCGCTTTTACGCTGTTGATAAGTGGGGTGTTCGAACACCGCCGGGAAGGTGGCGACCAGGTTATCGACCAGGGCGTTGATATCAGCGATAAACGCCGCAGCGGCGCCACCTGGCAATTCCAGGGCGCGGGGCTCGCGGGGCTCATCGAAATTATTCACATAAACCCAGTCCGCCGGGGTTTGCAGGCGCTTGCCTTCGGCTTTCAGGTAGCGTTTGACGAACGAAAAGCGGCCGGTGCCCGGCTCGCCCATGACAAACACGTTGTAACCGGGGCGTGGCATGGCCACGCCGAACTGCAAGGCTTCAACCGCACGTTCCTGGCCAAGCACACCGCGAAAGGGCTCCAAATCATTGGTGGTCGAGAAGCTGAACTGTTCAGCGGAGAAAGGGCGAGTCAGCGCTTCGGGCGCTAGACGCAAGCTGGCAGCAACAGGATCAGGCATCGGGCTTCCTTACATCAGGCGGGGCAGATGGGGCATTCTGGCTCCCGGTTGAGCGCTCTGGCAAGGCGCGCTTTCGGGAAAGCATAGACACGGCACGCGTCCTACAAAAAAATCGCCCGCCACTGAATGTTTATAAAAAAACACGGAACCCTGGGAACGTGCCTAAACTCCAAACTGCGCGGGTTGGACTAATAACTGGCCCCTAGGGTGCGTTGAGCACCTGAACCCTTGTCCATTGGTTTGCACACAAAGAGAACAAAGCTATGAAACGGATCCTTCTTGGTACTCTCTTCACCGTCGTCTCCCTCAATGCAATGGCAGAAGCACCAGGTGGCCCGAACTGCGGTTGGGGCAACATGTTGTTTGAAGGCCAGCGCGGTACTCCGGCCCACTTCCTCGCCTCCACCACCAACGGTACTTCGGGTAACGCCACCTTCGGCATGACCTCGGGTACCAACGGTTGCAGCACCAACAGCGCCCTGACCTACGGCGGCAAGTCCTGGATTGCCATGAATGGCATGATGAACGAGCTGTCCGAAGACATGGCCAAAGGCAACGGCGAAGCGCTGACCACCTACGCGGTGGTACTGGGTGTTGCGCCGGAAGATCGCGATCACTTCGCGGCCGTGACCCACGAGCACTTCCAGCAGATCTTCAGCAAGGCTGACGTGACCGCTGACGACGTGCACAACAACACCATTGCTGTACTGAAAAGCGATGCCCGTCTGGCGAAATACGCAACCCAGGCTTAAGCTCGACCTGCCCGCGCCTTTCGAGGCGCGGGTACTATTTTTGGACCCGCCTCCCCTTTGGGTCTCACTTTTTTGACTTAAGTTGCCCCTATGCTCAAACGCTTTGCCTGGTTGGCACTCTTCGCCTGCGCCCCGCTGTACGCGGCCCCGCACCTTGATGATCAACGTTTGCAGCAACTGGCCAATGATCCGTTCTGGCTGTCGCTGGGGCACTACGAAGCCGGCAAAGTCAGTGGCTGGCGCAGCTATGTCAGCGACAAGAAATTCTTCCTCGCTCCCGATGGCGCACACCATCCGGACGCCGAACTCAAGGCCACCGTTGATGCGCTGTATGCACCGGCCAGCCTGGGTGAAAAGCACGCCCAATGCGTTTACCCCGCACGTACCCGCTGGCTCAAGGCGCAGTTGCAACTGAACGACCTGCCCGCGCTGGAATGCAAAGAGTTCACCCAGTGGTTCAAGGACGTCGCGCCCCATAGCGCAGTGATGATCTTCCCGGCGGCCTACCTCAACAGCCCGTCGTCGATGTTCGGCCACACCCTGCTGCGCATCGACCAGGCTGACGTGCAAAGCAACAACACCGCCCTGCTCAGCTATGCGATCAACTTCGGCGCCTATATCGAAGGCTCCGACAACAGCATCCTGTATGCCTGGAAGGGCCTGATGGGCGGTTATCCGGGCCTGTTCGCCCTGGTGCCCTACCAGGAAAAGCTCTCCGAATACCGCAGCCTCGAAAACCGCGATTTGTGGGAATACCGCCTGAACCTCACCGAGGTCGAGACCAAGCGTATGGTCGAGCACGTGTGGGAGCTCAAGCAGATCCAGTTCGACTACTTCTTCTTCGACGAAAACTGCTCCTACCGCCTGCTGGAACTGCTGCAAGTGGCCCGCCCCGGCCTGCGCCTGACCGAACAGTTCCCGCTCACCGCGATCCCTACCGATACCGTCAAGGCGGTAAAGGACGCAGGTCTGGTCGAAAAGATCGACTATCGCCCCTCCCGTGAACGTGAACTGCTGAAACGCGCCAAGCCACTCGATAGCGATGAGCAACAGTGGGTGCTGAAAATCAGCGACGACCAAAAGCAACTGCAGGAACCGGCATTCAAAGCCCTGCCCCGCGAGCGCCAGGCACTGATCGTGGATGCCGCTTACCGCCTGGGCCGCTACCGCGCCAATGGCCTGGAGCGCGATGCGACACGCTCCCAGCGCAGCTTCGAACTGCTGCGCGCGATCAACCAGAACCCGGCGCCCGACCTGAAGATCACCCCGCCTGGCCTGCCGGAAAACGGCCACGAGTCGCGCACCTGGCAAGCCGGCATCGGCACCCGTGGCGACAAAGCCTTCGGCGAATACGGCCTGCGCATGGCCTACCACGACCTCAACGACAACGCCGAAGGCTTCCCCCTGGGCGCGCAGATCGAAATTTTGCAAATGAAATTGCGCCAGTACGAGGGCAATCACTGGCAACTCCAGCAACTGGACCTGGCCACCATACGCTCGCTGACGCCACGCAATGCGCTGCTGCAGCCTTGGTCGTGGCAAGTCACCGGCGGCCTGGAACGCGTGCCGGGCAAACACGACGACGAAACCCTCGTGGCCCACGTCAACGGCGGCGCCGGTGGCACCTGGCAACTCTCCGACGACATGCTCAGCTTCGCCCTCGGCACCGTGCGCGTGGAGCACAACAACGACTTCAGCGAAGCCATCTCCCCCGCCGCCGGTTTCAATACCGGCGTGCTGTGGAAAAACCCGTTGGGCAACCTGAGCCTGGAAGCCAAGGGCGATTTCTTCACCAACGGCGAAGTGCGGCGCAGCATCAGCCTCAACCAGCAATGGGAACTGTCGCGCAACCTGGGCCTGCGCCTGAGTGCCCAGCGTGAGTTCAGCCACCTGTCCACGCCAGTCAATGAAGTGATGCTTGAGCTGAAGTGGTACCACTACTGACTCAAGCCTTACAACGTTCAAAATGTGGGAGCGGGCTTGCTCGCGAATGCGCAGTGTCAGTCACTGATTGTTTGTCTGACGCACCGCATTCGCGAGCAAGCCCGCTCCCACATTTGGCCCGTGTATAGTCAGCCGTACCGCATCGCACCTCGCCAAAATCAGGAGTTCCATCGACATGACTGTTGCCTGCACCACCCTTGAAGAAGTGCGCGAAAACATCGACCGCCTCGACCAACATATCGTCACATTGCTGGCCGAACGCGGCCACTTCGTTTCCCAAGCCGCACGCTTCAAAAAAGACACCGATGACGTGAAGGCTCCACAACGGGTTGAACAAGTAATCGCCAAGGTGCGGGCATTATCCGAGGTAGTGGGCGCCAACCCTGAGGTCACTGAGCAGGTCTATCGCGCGATGATTGCTGCATTTATTCAACAGGAATTGGCTGAGCATGCCGCGCTCGGAACAGCAGGCTGAAATTAATCAAATTTCTTTGCCTGCATGGAAGTTCTAAGCCCCTCATTAACTCTTTGAAAAACAAGTAGAAAATTTTAGCCATGTTTTGAGCCTTTTACCTGTGAAAACTTATTCCTGATGACCTAGCTTTATGAAGGTTTGCGTCTAGTCTTGGTTGGATATCAAACTGCCATCAACCTAAACACGGATCTGAAAAGGTAAGAGGCTCACTATGGATTTTTTTGAAAAGCTCACCAGTCTGGCAGCAAAGGTTCGATTGCAAGGCCCGGCCATTCAAACAGAAGAGGCTACAAAAAATGCCTTCGTAATGCCTTTTATCAACGCGGTGCTGGGCTACGACGTGTTCGATCCACTGGAAGTGATGCCTGAATTTGTTTGTGATGTTGGAACGAAGAAAGGCGAGAAGATCGATTATGCGATCATGAAGGACGGTGAGGTGCAAATACTCATCGAATGCAAAAAGATCGGCGAGTCCCTGAGTATTAATCACGCCTCGCAGCTCTTTCGATACTTTCACGTCACAAGCGCAAGAATTTCCATCCTCACCAACGGTCAGGTCTACAGGTTCTTTACCGACTTGGACGCCCCCAATAAAATGGACGAAAAACCGTTTTTGGAACTGGACTTACTGGATATTGATGAATATTCGGTACCTGAACTGATCAAGCTCACCAAATCAGCGTTCGATGTCGACTCAATCATCAATGCTGCTGGGGAATTAAAATACGTCAGCCAATTGAAAAAGCTCATCGGTACCCAAGTCAGCAAACCAGAAGATGATTTTGTGAAGTTTTTCGCCTCCCGTGTCTACGAGGGCGTAATCACACAAAAGGTTCGCGAGCAATTTTACGAACTGACCCGTAAAGCATTAGCCCAGTTTCTGAATGATCAAATCAACGATCGTCTGAAGTCCGCAATGAGCGGCGTTATTCAACCCTCGCTAGCATCAATACCCGTTACAAACAGCGCGAAGGCAGACGCACAAGACCGAGATGAAACAGAAGATAAAATCCTGACGACGCTGGAAGAGCTGGAGGGTTATCACATTGTCCGAGCCGTTGTACGCTCAGTGGTCGATGCAAAACGAATCGTACAAAGGGATGCGCAGAGCTATTTTGGAGTGCTGCTAGATGATAACAACCGTAAGCCGATTTGCCGTCTTCACTTCAATCGCAGCCAGAAATACCTCGGGATATTCGACGAGGAAAAAAATGAAACGCGGCATGCGATTTCGTCCATCGATGAGATTTACGAATACGCCGATCAACTGAAAAAGACAGTGGGTTATTACGACTGACACCTGACAGCAGGCTGGTATTAGCGCAACCCCACACCCTGTACCTATGGCGAGACAGATTGCTCCATCTCCATAGGTACAGCGTCGACTTCGAACGGCGAGTGAACCAAACGCCCTTCTCACCTTTTCTTCACACCGCCCCAACAAATCCCCTTCTAGACTCTCCTTATCAGCCGTAAAACGGCCAGGGAGTACGCCATGTGGCGGTATGCGGTCATGCTGTGCGCGGTGGTGGGGTTGTCGGGTTGCCAGTCAACCCATCAGGAATTACTGGCCAAAGGTTATCCACCGGCCTTCGCCGACGGTTTTGACGACGGTTGCAGCAGCGGGCGCCAGGCCGCTGGGGTGATTACCGGGGCGTTTCGCAAGAATGTGCCGCGCTATCTGAAAGACCGGCCATACGCCGAAGGTTGGGAAGATGGGTTTCGTCAGTGCAAGGCCATGCGCGAGAGCCAGGAACTGCGCGATTACGAGGAAAACCGCAGGGACGACCGCGAACACGATTGGCAGCAGGAAAAAGATCGCGACGCCGCCAAAGCCTATCGCTCACGCTGATCGTGGGAACGATCAGCCCGCGAACGTGGCCCAACTTCCATAGGAAGGAGAACGCCATGAGCCGAGCTTTTGTAAATGAAGACAACGCGGCGGCCCAGGCCGATCAGCCGGTGGAGCGCCAGGTCAGCGAGCAGCCCAACCGCATGACTGCGCAAGGGCTGGCGCAGTTGCAGGCCAAGGTGGCGCATTTACACGCGGAGCACAGCGACGAAGCCGCCAAAGGTGAGCAGGCTGATAAACAGCGCCAGGCTGACCTTGAGCGGGATTTACGCTACTTCAACCAGCGGGTGCAGAGCGCCCAGGTAGTCGTGCCGGCCACGTCCACCGACAAGGTACAGATCGGCAGTTGGGTCACGTTCGCCAACGAGCAGGACGAACAGCAGCGCATCCAGTTGGTCGGTGAAGACCAGGCCGATGCCAACGCGGGCTTGATCAACTGGGGCTCGCCTCTGGGCCGTGCCTTGTTGGGCGCCCAGGTGGGCGACGAGGTGCTGCGGCAGCGCCCCGTCGGCGATCAATTGATCGAAGTGTTACGCGTCGAACCCGAGATTTAAACGATGCCTTGGGCCAGCATCGCGTCAGCCACTTTCACGAAGCCTGCGATGTTGGCGCCCTTGACGTAGTTGATGCGGCCGTTTTCTTCACCGTAATGCACGCAGGCATGGTGGATCGACTGCATGATGTTGTGCAGCTTGCTGTCCACCTCCCCTGCGGTCCACAGCAGGCGCATGGCGTTCTGCGACATTTCCAGGCCGCTCACCGCCACACCACCGGCATTGGACGCCTTGCCCGGCGCAAACAGGATGCCCGCGTCGATAAAGATATCCACAGCCTCCAAGGTGGTCGGCATGTTCGCGCCTTCGGCCACGCAGAGGCAGCCGTTGCGCAGCAAGGTGCGCGCAGCGTCGGCGTCGAGTTCGTTCTGGGTGGCGCAGGGCAGCGCGATATCGCAGGCCAGTTCCCAAGGCGTCTGGCCTTTGCGGAACTCCAGGCCGAAACGTGTGGCCAGTTCACTGATACGCCCGCGCTGTACATTCTTCAACTCCAGCAGCGCCGACCATTGTTCTTCGGTCAAACCGCTTTCGGCGTACAGGGTGCCTTCGGAGTCCGACAGGGAAATGACCTTGCCGCCCAGGTCCATGACCTTGCGCGCCGCGTACTGCGCCACGTTGCCAGAGCCGGACACCGCCACCCGCTTGCCTTCGACGCGCTGGCCTTGGCGCTTGAGCATTTCCTCGGCGAAATACACACAGCCAAAACCGGTGGCTTCCGGGCGGATCAAGCTGCCGCCGTAAGTCATGCCCTTGCCGGTCAGCACCGAGGTGAATTGATTGCTCAAGCGTTTGTACTGGCCGAACAGAAAGCCGATTTCCCGCGCGCCCACGCCGATGTCGCCGGCCGGTACGTCCACGTCCGCACCGATGTGGCGGTACAGCTCGCTCATGAACGCCTGGCAGAAGCGCATCACTTCGGCGTCGCTTTTGCCCTTGGGGTCGAAGTCCGAGCCGCCTTTGCCGCCGCCCATGGGCAGCGAGGTCAGGGAGTTCTTGAAGGTCTGTTCGAAGGCAAGGAATTTCAGCACGCCCAGGTTGACCGAAGGGTGAAAGCGCAAGCCGCCTTTGTAGGGCCCAATGGCGCTGTTCATCTGGATACGGAAACCGCGATTGACCTGGACCTTGCCGTGATCATCCACCCACGACACCCGGAACGTGATCGCGCGCTCCGGCTCGCAGATGCGCTCCAGGATGCCCGAGGTCAGATAGTGCGGGTTGGCTTCAAGAAAGGGCCACAGGCTGCGCAGGACTTCTTCTACAGCCTGGTGGAATTCCGGCTGGTCCGGGTCGCGTTTCTTGAGGCGGGCAAGGAAGGAGTCGACGGATTCGGTCATGAAAAGTCTCGGCAAATTGATTGTTGTTAAACAGAGATTGAGCCGGACTTTATCAATTCGTTTCGCACCGCGACAGGGCAAAATGTCGCCTTTGCGAAATTAAATGGTGCAATAAGTATAAATAACTGCCTTTTTTTGCCCTTAAATGGGGATTTCGCTCTGAGTTTTGCACCAACAGGTAGGCCGTTATCGCAGGCAAGCCAGCTCCCACATGACCGGTGTACTCGATCAAATGTGGGAGCAGGGTACTAGCGCGTACCCGGCACCAGGTCGAGTATCTCGTCGATGCCCAGGCAACGTGGCTCCAGCTCCAGCGTCCTGCCATTGGCGAGTATGCCGACGGCGGTATCGCGCATGGCCAGGTAGGCACTGCGCAACATGTGATTGGCATAAATCACCGCGTTGAAACCTGCTCGCTCCAGCACCTCGAACTTCAGGTGAACATAGCTGGTCGGCACGCAAATCAGCGGCACCTTGGGCCGCTGCCGGCGAAACTGCCGGGCGAACTCCAGGATTTCCAAGCCATCCTGCTTGCGGCTGTGGATCATGATGCCGTCCGCCCCCGCCTCCACATACGCCAGGCACCGCGCCATCGCCTCTTCCATGCCGCGATCCAGGATCAAGCTTTCACACCGGGCAATCATCATCAGCCCTGAGCCGTTGCGACTCGCACAGCCGGCTTGGAGCTTGGCGCAAAAGGCCTCGATGGACTCCTGCGCCTGGTCGACCTCGATGCCCAAGAGTGAGTTCTTCTTCAGGCCGCACTTGTCTTCGATCACCACCGCCGAGACGCCCGCGCGCTCCAGCATCTTGATATGAATCGCGAAATGTTCGGCCTTGCCGCCGGTATCGGCATCGAAGATCAGCGGCAGCGAACACACATCGAAAATTTCGCGAATCCCCGGCAATCGGTTACTGGGCGAAAGAATTTCGATGTCGGGTAACCCGCGCTGGGTCGAGTCGGTCAGCGAACTCGACCAGATGGCGTCGTACCCCACCGTATGCCCGGGGCTGATTTCCAGCCTGGCGCGCTGCGCGAGCAACGCCGATATCGGGCTATGGGCTTCGAGTACGCGCAGGCAACGGTTGCTATCCAATAGCGCCGACAGAGGGCGTCGGCGCGCTTCGGTATCCATCATAGGGTTCAGGCTCCTTATCAGCGGCACAACGGGGTTATCGGACAGCCTCAATCCCAGGCGGGCTGTTCGCACTTGAGCACCGACGCCATCTTTTGCAGATGCTCACAGGCCCTGGCCACGTACTCCCTGGAGAGCCGTGCGATACGCGCGTAATCCACCGCCTGCCCGGTGGCGCTGGCATACAGCCGCAACGCCTCTGCGGCATGCTTGAAGTGGCGTGCTTCCACGCTGCCGCAATGCACGCTGAGAAAACTCGCGACGCGGCTGGCCTCGCCGGCGCTATAGCCCCGCACATCGCGCAACCACTGTTTCCACAGCGGGGTCATCAGGTTGTATTCGCCGGTATTGAACAACTCCGTCATGGCCATCATTTCCAGCGCTTCGATGAGTTGCGGCGCCAACGGGCGTTTTTCCCCCACCCAACCGGAGAATTCTTTGGTGATCGGGTTAAGGAATTTGTCTTGCAGGCGCCAATCATCGGAGCCGCAGATGGCCGAAGCCATGCGGTAATACAGCTTGGAATGGTGCGGATGCCCATGCATTTCACCCAGCCCGATGTCCTCGACAATGATCTCCCCACAATGGGCCGCCGCTTCGAGCATTTTCAACCGGGCGTCATCCGTCAACGATGCCGACTCCTGGAGGATGCGCACGATGATGCTCGACACGGCATGGGCGGCGCCGTCCGGGCTACGCCAGCCACAGAAGAACGTACACAGTGACGACTCGCTCCAATTACTGGAGGTCATGTCGACATAGGTCTCGCAGTACGTGTCCAGCGCGGCGGTCTGACTGTTGAAACCGCTGAGCAGGGCCTGGGCCAGATGTCCGTCCTCGACATCCACCAGCGCCTGGTTCACGTACCCGATAAATTGGCGGCTCAGATTTTCCACGGCTCATATCCTTTTAAGGTGGGGTTAATGCGCAACGATTTCTGACATGAAACGAGCGAAGCGTGTGAGGCCCTCAATCAGCGCTTCACGCTCAACGGCGTAGGAGATGCGGATGCTGTTTTCGTCGCCACAGCCAGAGCCGGGCACCACCGCGATATGGGCCTCGGTCAATAACAGATCGGCCAAGTGGTCGACGTCACGAATAACGGTGCCCAGGTAGCGGCCACCCAACTTGCGGGACACGTCGATAAACAGATAAAACGCCCCTTCCGGCGGGGCGCACCGAATGCCGTCGACATGCCCAAGGCAAGTGCAGGCCGCGAGCAATTGCTGGTCGAGGAAGGCATTGACCTGGCGGGTAAAGTGCGGCGCGTCCGCCATCAGGCTGCCGAGCGCGGCATATTGGGACAGGCTGCTGGGGTTGGACGTCGTATGCCCTTGCAGGTTGTGCATGGCGGCGATAACTGGGGCCGGCGCGCACGCATACCCTACCCGCCAGCCGGTAACCGCGTGGCTCTTGGAAAACGAATCGACCAGTACCGTCTGATGTTTGAGCGGCGCAAACAGCGACACGATGTTGTGATGCTCGTGGGGCGCGCGCACCAGTTTGCGGTAACACTCGTCGAACACCACCCAAAGCCTGTGTGCGAAGGCGAGCCGGGCAATCCCCAGCAGTTCTTCGCGCTGATAAACCGTGCCCGTCGGATTGTTCGGGGTGTTGATCACAATCATCCGGGTGCGCGGGGTCAAGGCCTTCTGGACCGCTGCGCAGGTGAGGCGATAGTCATCCGCAGCCGTGTCGACATAGACGGGGACGCCGCCGGCCAGCTGGATCTGGGTGGGGAAGGTTTCCCAGTACGGCACCGCGACGATGACTTCATCCCCCGGATTGAGCAGCACCATCGCGGTGTTATACAGCGCCTGCTTGGCACCGGCGGTCACCGCTATTTCATCGGCGACGTACTTCACCCCGCAGCGCTGAGTGACCTGCTGCGCCAGCGCGTGGCGAAGCTGGGGCAGGCCGATGGGCGGCGTATAGCGGTTGCGGGCAGTGGCGAGCGCCTCGGCCGCGGCGGCTTGCATGACCGGGCAGGCATCGAAGGACAATTCGCCCGCGGCAAAGTTGACCACATTGACGCCGGCTTCTTTCAAGGCATTGGCTTTGCTGCGCATGCTGGACGTGCCGGGTGCGCTGAGACGTTGCGCACGCTGGGACAACGGCAATGACACGGCAGAGGGCTCACTGTTATTCATTGTTATACCTGCCAGAACACGTTGGAACGTTCGTTCGCCCTACCGGGCTTGGGCCTCCAACCCTTGCTGAACCCGCCAGGACAGCGGCAAGGTCAGCAACAGGGTGGCGGCCAGCAACAGGACGGCCATGGGCACACCGGTGGCATCCCCAAGGCTGCCGAACAGCACCGGCGCCAAGGCGCCGCCACCGATGGTGCCGGTGTAGAACACGGCGAACGCCTGGTCGCGCTTGCCCGGCCCTGCCAGGTCCGGGACTGCGCCGTACAGCACCGACGACGTGCCGTTCAGCGCCAGCCCCAGCAGCGGCAACATCACCATCAAGCCGGCGTAGGGCAAGTACACCGCCATGACGATCAGCACGGCCGTGGTGAACTCCGTGGCCCACACCGTTTTCATCATGCCGATGCGCGCACCGAGGTAACCGCACAACAATTTGCCGAAGGCGCCCCCCACGAACAGCATCGTCAGCGCCAGGCCGATGCCCGCAGGCCCGGCGCCCTTGGCCTTGAGCAAAAACGGCAGGAACGTGAGAAACCCCATGCGCACGGCGCTGTCCAGCGTGCCGGTCACGATCAGCGCACGCAGGCCGCTCGCAGAACCGGCGCCGCCGCCCGTACGGGTAGCTTTCACCGGTGCTGCCGACGCCTCGGCCCGTGCCGGGATCAGCCACCACAACAGGCCTGCCGCCAGCAGCCCGAGGACACCCAGCAGGGTGACACTGGCGCGCCAACTGATGACCGCCAGCAACAGGCCGATCAACCCCGGGATCAGGGTCTTGCCGATATCGCCGCTGAAGTTGTACTGCGACAATGCTTGTTTGACGCCCCCGCCTGCCTCATGCGTATCGGTGATCAATGACGAGGCCAGCGGGTGCTGCGTACTCGCGCCGAGCCCGCCCAGCAGCAGCGCCAACAGCAACACGCCCAGCCCACCGGCCTGGCCGGCCAGCAGGTAGGCCAGGCCTGCCAACGCCGTGCCACCTACCAGCAAGCGTTCACGCCCCCAGCGCGCGGCAGCGCGGCTGGCCAGTAACTGAAAACCGGCCATCATGCCCGCGTAGGCACCGCGCAACAGGCCGATCTGGGCGTAGCTGAGGCCGAACTGCGCTTGCCAGATCGGCAACAGCACATAAATCACATCGGTCAGCCCGTCGTGCACGGCATGCGCGCCGCAGCCGGCCACCAGAGCGCGGCGACGCACGGTGACCGGGTCAGGCGGCGACAACGATGGCGCTGCGGTCTGCTTCAGGGTGTTCATCTGGGTCAGAGGCTCTCAGGCAAAACGCCGGGTTAACCCAGCAACTGCGCACAGTCGCTCATCACACTGGCTTTACGCTGCAGGTATTGGGCAAAAATGTCGCGCGCGGTGGCGGGGTCCACTTCAATCTGCATGGCAGTGGTGAACTCATTCACCGCCGCCACCGCATGGGCGAAATGGTTGCTCTCGGTACCGCCGGTGTGCACCGTGACCCAGGCCACTGTCGCACGGGATTTCTCCGGCGGCACGCCCATGTCCCGCACGAACCACTGTGAGTACAACGGGTGGATGAATTCCACTTCGCCGTGGGTGTACACCTCGTGGATCAACGTGGTCAGCAACCCCTGCAGCAGGTCGCGATCACGCAGGCGGCGGGTGTCGGTCCAGTCTTTGAACGCCTGCGCCGAGGGCAGGCAATTGTCCTTCAAGATCCACTGGTCATCGCCGCACAGCGCGGTGGCCATGGTGTAGAACAGGTCTGCGTGCAAGGTGTTGCCCAACGCGCCCAGATCTTCATCGGTGATGCGTTGCAGGCTGCCGCAGGCGCGGTACAACTGCGCGGCGGCGGCGGAGCCTTCATCGGAGCGCGCCAGCAAGGTAATGCGGTTGGCCAGGCCGGACACACTGGCTGCCGAATTATTGGTCTTGGACCAACTGGCGAAGAACTTGCGCAGTACCGCCGGCGAATGCCGACGCGAGGTGAGCCGTGCAAAAGCGTCTTCGATACTCACCAACGCCTCCTCCTGCGCCCAGAAGGCTTCGAACAGCGCGTGGCGCAAGGCACTGGCCGGCATGTCGTTCAATACCGGTTCGATGAGCTTTAACAACTGGCTGTGCTTGATCACGGTGTTAGTCATGTTCACCTCTCATAGTCCTTTATTGGATGAAAAATCAGGCTGGTTTGCCGCGCTGTCCGGCGATCAGGGCCTGGGGCGTTACCGGTTTCCAGCCCAGCAGGGCAATCGCCAGCGACAACAGCTGAAAACCTGCGACCAACGCCACGCAGCCCGGCCAGCCCCATTGATTCCAGAGCATGGCCGGGACCACGGCGCCGGCGCTGCCGCCCAGGTAATAGCCGGTCAGGTACAGCCCCACGGCGCCGGACTTGTCCGGGCCCGCCGTGGTGGCGATATACGCATTGGCGGATGCCTGCGCCAGGAATACGCCGGTCGAGCTCAGGGCCAGCCCCAGCACGATCAGCCACAGGGACGGCAACAATGTCAGCGCCGAGCCACAGATGCCGAGCGCCACAGCGCCGGTCAGTAACTGCGATTGTGGTCGCGATTTGCTCAAGCGCCCCGCAATAGGAATGACCACCAGCGCCAGCAGGAATACGGCATACAAAGTGCCCAAGGCTGCGGCGCCCAGGTTGAACGGGGCCTGGCTGAGATACAGCCCGGCATAGGTAAAGGTTGCGACTTGTGAGAACAGCACGCAGAAACCGACGCCATAGGCCGCCAGCAAGGGTTTGCGCAGAAGCCGGCGCACCCCGTGCATGCCCACGGCCGCGACGCCGGGCCGCGCCACCGGGTTGGCCGGCAACAGCCACACAATCAGCAGGCCGACCAGCAGGCTGATCACCGCCAACAGTTCGAAGGCTTCCCGCCAGCCCACATATTGGGTCATGACACCCGAGACAAAGCGCCCGGCAAACCCACCGAGCACCGTACCCGCGACGTACAAACTGGTGATCTCGGTAACGCTGGCCGCACGCCAGCGATCGCCGATATAGGCCACGCTGGTGGCGAACACCACGGGGATCAACATCCCTTCGACAAAACGCCACACCAGCAGCTCGGCAAAACTGTCCACATAGGCCGTCAGCAGCGTCGGCAGCGCCAGCAGCAACGCGGCCACGGCAATCACGGTGCGTTGCTCGAAACGTCCGGTCAGACGCCCGACAAACGGCGCGGTCAGCGCCACGGCCAGCGTGGTCACCGTGATGCTCCACCCTGCCTGCCGGGCGCTCACCTGGAAGCTTTCGGCAAACGCAGGCAGGATGCTCTGTGTCGCATAAAGATTCAGAAACGCCGCACAGCCACACAGGAACACGGCGAAGCGGGCGTGATGCATGCGCGGGTTCATGTGGCCTCTCGTCTTATAGTCGAGGATGTTTATAGAATACCCAGCGCAGGGAACACCAATACCGAATTCGGACCGATCAATACCCAGGAAACAGAATGCTTGATCTACGCAAGTTACGTTACTTCCTGACGGTCGCCGAAGAGCTGCACTTCGGCCGTGCGGCCCAGCGCCTGCACCTTGCCCAGCCGCCCCTGACGCGGCAGATCTCGGCCTTGGAAACCGAGCTTGGCTTTCGCCTGTTCGACCGCACCAGCCGCACGGTCACACTGACCGCCCAAGGCCAGCACTTTTTGCCCTATGCCCGCGCGGCGCTGGAGCACGCCAGGCTTGCACAAGACATCGCCGCCAAGCTGGCTGCCGGCTCGACCGGCCAACTGGTCGTAGGCTATGCCAGCTCGATCGCGTTGTCGGAACTCTTCAGCCAAACCCTTCAAGCCTTCGCCCAGCGTTTTCCCGATGTGCAACTGACCTTGGTGGAGAGCGCTTCCGGCAGCCTGCACACGCACGTGCTGGACGGGCGCATCGACGTCGGCATGAGCCGCCTGCTGCCGGAGGCCGGGCAAACCGGCGTCGAGGCTTTGTCGTTGGGGCAAGAACCGCTGGTGGCAGCGCTTTGCAGCGACAACCCGCTGGCGGAGCAGGACGAAGTCACCCTCGCCCAGCTCAGTGAGTACCCGTTGATTCTGTTTCCCAGCGATTACGGTTCGGGCCTCAACGGCTCCATCGAGCACCTGTATCAACGCCGCGGCCTGGCGCTACGCCCGGGCCCAGCGGGGCGCCAGATTACCTCGATCATCGCCCTGGTGGCGGCAGGCCAAGGTGTCTCGCTGGTGCCCCAGTGCACCCGCACCCTGGCCAGGAAAGGCGTGGTCTACCGCCCCTTGGCAGACCCCGAAGCCTGGGTACACCTGCTGATACTCACGCGCTCACCATCACGCTCATTGTTGGTAGAGGCCTTTATGGGAGTGGTCGAAGAATTGCTGCGCAGCCGCCCGGCGCTGGCGCCCACGACTCTCCCGGCGTAACGCGGGCAAAAAAATACCCCTGCGTGAGGGGTATTTTTTCAACAGGCTGCTGCGGCTATTGCAGCATCAGGCCAGCTTTTTGTGACGCACACGGTGCGGCTGGGCAGCGGCCTCACCCAAGCGCTTCTTACGGTCGGCTTCGTACTCGGTGTAGTTGCCTTCGAAGAACACCGCCTGGGAGTCATCTTCGTACGCCAGGATGTGGGTCGCGACGCGGTCAAGGAACCACCGGTCGTGAGAGATCACAATGGCGGCGCCCGGGAAGTCCAGCAGGGCTTCTTCCAGGGAACGCAGGGTTTCAACGTCGAGGTCGTTGGACGGTTCGTCGAGCAGCAGGACGTTGCCGCCCTCTTTCAGGGTCAGGGCCAGGTGCAAGCGACCACGCTCACCACCGGACAGGTCCTTGACGAACTTCTGCTGGTCGCCGCCCTTGAAGTTGAAACGGCCGACGTAGGTGCGCGACGGGATTTCATAGTTGCCGATGCGGATCTGGTCGGAACCGTCGGAGATCTGCTGGAACACGGTCTTGCTGCCGTCCAGGTCGTCGCGGCTCTGGTCCACACAGGCCAGTTGCACGGTGTCGCCGATCTCGATGCTGCCGGAGTCCGGGGTTTCCTTGCCCATCAGCATGCGGAACAGTGTGGATTTACCCGCACCGTTACCACCAATAACGCCGACGATCGCGCCTTTTGGCATGGCGAACGACAGGTTGTCGATCAGCACGCGGTCGCCATAGCCTTTGGTGACGTTCTTGAACTCGATGACCTTGTCACCCAGGCGCGGGCCGGCCGGGATATAGATCTCGTTGGTCTCGCTGCGCTTCTGGAATTCCTGCGACTGCATTTCTTCAAAGCGTTGCAGACGGGCCTTGGATTTGGACTGGCGGGCCTTGGCGCCTTTGCGCACCCACTCCAGTTCTTCCTTCATGGCTTTTTCGTGGGCCGATTGCTGCTTGGATTCGGCGGCCAGACGGTCGGACTTGGCTTCCAGCCAACCGGAGTAGTTGCCCTCGTAAGGGATACCGGCGCCGCGGTCGAGCTCCAGGATCCAGCCGGCGACGTTGTCCAGGAAGTAACGGTCGTGCGTGATCGCAACCACGGTGCCCGGGAAATCGTGGAGGAAATGCTCCAGCCAGGCGACAGAATCGGCGTCCAGGTGGTTGGTCGGTTCGTCGAGCAGCAGCATGTCAGGGGCCGACAGCAGCAGGCGGCACAGGGCCACACGGCGCTTCTCACCACCGGACAGGTGCTCGACCTTGGCATCCCAGGCTGGCAGGCGCAGCGCATCGGCGGCGACTTCCAGTTGGCGCTCCAGGTTGTGGCCATCGCCCGCCTGCAGGATCGCTTCGAGCTTGGCCTGTTCGGCGGCCAGCTTGTCGAAGTCGGCATCCGGCTCGGCGTAGGCGGCGTACACCTCATCGAGGCGGGCCTGGGCGTCCTTGATCACGCTGACGGCTTCTTCGACCACTTCACGCACGGTCTTGGTCGGGTCCAGGATCGGCTCTTGCGGCAGGTAACCGATGTTCAGGTCCGGCATCGGGCGGGCTTCGCCTTCGAACTCGGTGTCGACGCCCGCCATGATTTTCAGCAGGGTGGACTTACCCGAACCGTTGAGGCCGAGCACGCCGATCTTGGCGCCAGGGAAGAAGGACAGCGAAATGTTTTTCAGGATTTCCCGCTTCGGCGGAACAACTTTTCCCAGCCGATGCATGGTGAAGACGTATTGAGCCATGGTGAACCTAGCGTCAGTGACTGATGAATTAAGCGGACGAAGCCCGTGCCAGGCCATGCGCCGCGCGGGCCTTTGACTATCATCAATGCCAGCGAGCAAAAAAAGCCTGAATGTCTGGGGCTGGAACGCCCCCGCGTAACCGGCAAAGCTACCTGAATGCGCTGGGGCAGTCCAGCCAGGCAGGACTGGCACTTTGCCACAACTCAAGGCATGCTAGCCGCCCTTCGGGCGTCCGGCTTATAGTGCACGTCGCGCGCCAGTCCAGCCAAACCGCAGGATCACAGTTTGTCCAACGTCACGCCGCCCACGCCCTTGCGCGCCGCTCATATTGCGCCGGGAGCGCCCCTGCACGGCACCTTGAAAGGCGCGTTGGCGACGCTTGTCCTGCTGTTGCTCGCCTTGTTGTTCTGGCAACTGCTTGACCAATTGCAGCAAAACCAGAAAAACCAACAGCAATACACCATCGACTACAGCGCCGACCTGGCTGAGCAGATCAGCCAGAACATGGCCCTGAGCGCGCAGATCGCCCTGAATCTGCTGCCCATCCTTGAACCACCGCGCACCGCCGAACAGCAACAGGCCTTGATGCGCTCTCTGCAGCGCTCCCTGCCGGATTTGCGCAGCTTCGCCCTGCTCGCCCCCAGCGGCGCCCTGATCAGCGACACTGCCCAAGGCAGCCGAGACAGTGCCCTGCTCGAAGACCTGGTCAAGCGCAGTCACGCCCAGTCCTACTACCTGAGCAACGACAATGACGGCACGGTCATCTATCTGTTGCTGCACCAACCCAGCGGTGGCTCCAAGGTGTACTGGGCCTTGCGCCTGGCGCCCAATTATCTGGCCAACCTCACGCGCCAGGATGTTCAGGGCCAGCGCCCGATGTGGGCGATCGAGAACAGCCTGAACCATCGTGTGGTCAGCCGTGACAGCGGGATGCCGGCGCAGTGGTCCGGCGCCCTGACCCCGGAAGAATTGAACCGCAGCGTGCTGGTCACGCCGTTGAGCAAAAGCGATTGGCAACTGCGCGGCATGTTTGACCGCGGTGCGGTGCTGGAACAGCTGCTGCCGGCCTTTATCGGCAAGTGCCTGCTTGGCCTGGCGTTTTCGCTGATCCCGGTGATCGTGCTGCTCAACATGCGCCGCCGCCAACGCCAGGTGAATGAAGGCCGGCGGCGCTATCAGGACATCTTCGAAGGCACCGGCGTGGCCTTGTGCGTGCTGGACCTGTCGGGGCTCAAGGCGTTTTGCGACAAAACCCAGGTGCAAAGCCGCGAGCAGTTGCACGCCTGGTTGCAGGCCAACCCCACGCAGCGCAAGCAACTGCTCAAGGAGTTGCGCGTCACCGAGGTCAACCAGATGGCCGTGCGCCTGCTGAACGTCGCGTCCTGCGAGCAAGCCTGGGAGCGCCTGATCGATGATTGCCCGAGCAATGCTACGTCCATCGGCTATCAGGTGCTGGAAGCCGTACTGACCCGGCAAAAACAGCTGGAGCTGGAAATCCAGCTCAACGACGTGGCCGGCAACGAACAGTACCTGTGGCTGGTGATGCGTTTGCCGGAGCAGCAAGATGACGTCAAGGCGGTGATCCTCAGCATCAGCGACATCACCAGCCGCAAGCTGATCGAACTGTCGCTGGTGGAGCGTGAAAGCTTCTGGTCGGATGTGGTGCGCACGGTGCCCGATCACCTGTATGTGCAGGATGTGATCAGCCAGCGCATGATTTTCAGCAACCATCATCTGGGCCACACCTTGGGCTACAACAAGGCCGAACTGCAGCAAATGGGCGAGTACTTCTGGGAAATCCTGCTGCACCCCGAAGACGCCGAGCATTACCACGACTTGCGTCAGCAGCAACGCCAAGCCGCTTACACCACCCAACTGCACTGCCAACTGCGCTTTCGCCACCGCAATAACCAGTGGCGCCGCTTCGACATCCGCGAGCAGGCCCTGGCCCGGGATACGTCTACGGTGGTCACTCGGATCATCGGCGTGGCCAAGGACATCACCGACCAGATCGAGGCCAGTGAATCGCTGCGCGACAGTGAACAGCGCTACCGGATGCTGGCCGAAAGCATCAGCGACGTGATCTGCTCCACCGACAGCCAACTGGCGCTCAACTACATCAGCCCCTCGGTCAACACCGTGCTGGGCTATGACGTGGACTGGGTGTTCAAGAACGGCTGGCAGTCAATCGTTGCCAACCCGCAGCAGTTGACCGGCATTTACAGCCTGATGGAGCAGGTCAGCCGCGCCCTCGGCAACCCCGACGCCTTGAACACCTTGCGCGATGAAGTGCAGACCCAACTGTTTCTGTTCGACTGCCTGCGCGCCGACGGACGCAAGGTGCCGATAGAGCTGCGCCTGGTGCTGGTGTGGGATGAACATGGCGCGTTTGAAGGCATCCTCGGCGTGGGCCGCGATATCAGCCAGCAACGCCGCGCCGAAAAAGACCTGCGCATGGCGGCCACGGTATTCGAACATTCCACCTCGGCGATCCTGATCACCGACCCGGCCGGTTACATCGTGCAGGCCAACGAGGCGTTCAGCCGGGTCAGCGGCTATGCGGTGAGCGATGTGCTCGACCAGTTGCCCAATATGCTCACCGTCGATGAGCAGCAGGAAGCCCACCTGCGTTATGTGCTCAAGCAATTGCACCAGCACAGCACCTGGGAAGGCGAGGTGTGGCTCAAGCGTCTCAATGGCGAGCATTACCCGGCCTGGGTCGGCATTACCGCGGTGTTCGACGACGAAGGCGACCTGGCCAGCTACGTGTGTTTCTTCAGCGATATCAGCGAGCGCAAGGCCAGTGAGCAGCGCATCCACCGCCTGGCCTACTACGACGCCCTGACCCACTTGCCCAACCGCACGCTGTTCCAGGACCGTCTGCACACCGCGCTGCAGTCCGCCGAACGGCAGAAGTCGTGGGTGGTGCTGATGTTCCTCGACCTTGACCGCTTCAAGCCGATCAACGACTCCCTCGGCCATGCGGCCGGCGACCGTATGCTCAAGGAAATGGCCACGCGCCTGCTCGGCTGTGTGGCCGAAGACGACACCGTGGCGCGCATGGGCGGCGACGAATTCACCCTGCTTTTGCAACCACGGGTCAGCCGCGAAATGGCGCTGAACCGTGCGATCCATGTGGCCGAGCAGATCCTCGCCAGCCTGGTCAAACCCTTTGTGCTGGAAGGCCGCGAGTTCTTCGTGACCGCCAGTATCGGCATCGCCCTGAGCCCGCAAGACGGCAACGAGCTGAGCCAACTGATGAAAAACGCCGACACGGCGATGTATCACGCTAAAGAACGCGGCAAGAACAACTTCCAGTTCTACCAGGCCGACATGAACGCCAGCGCCCTGGAGCGCCTGGAGCTGGAAAGCGACCTGCGCCACGCCTTGGACCAGAACGAATTCGTGCTCTATTACCAGCCGCAATTCAGCGGCGACGGCAAACGCCTGACCGGCGCCGAAGCCCTGCTGCGCTGGCGCCACCCGCGTCGCGGGCTGGTGCCGCCTGGGGATTTCATCCCGGTATTGGAAGAACTCGGGCTGGTGGTGGATGTCGGCGACTGGGTGATCAGCGAAGCCTGCCGCCAGCTCAAGGCCTGGCACCAGAACAAAGTGCGCGTGCCTAAAGTTTCAGTGAACATTTCGGCACGGCAGTTCTCCGACGGCCAGTTGGGCACGCGCATCGCCACCATCCTCAAGGACACCGGCCTGCCGCCGGCGTGCCTGGAGCTGGAGCTGACCGAAAGCATCCTGATGCGCGAAGTCAACGAAGCCCTGCAGATCCTCGCCAGCCTGAAGAACCTGGGCCTGAGCATCGCGGTGGACGACTTTGGCACCGGCTATTCGTCGCTCAACTACCTCAAGCAATTCCCCATCGATGTGCTGAAGATCGACCGCACCTTCGTCGACGGCCTGCCCTCGGGTGAGCAGGACGCGCAGATTGCCCGGGCGATCATTGCCATGGCCCACAGCCTGAACCTGGCGGTGATTGCCGAAGGGGTGGAAACCCATGAGCAGTTGGACTTCCTGCGTGAGCATGGCTGTGATGAGGTGCAGGGTTACCTGTTCGGGCGGCCAATGCCGGCGAATCGGTTTGAGGTGCAGTTCAGTAATGATGCGCTGTTCATGTTTGACTGAGATTTTGCGGTGTAGTTGATGACCCCTTCGCGAGCAAGCCCGCTCCCACACTTGACCGCGTTCCAACGTTGAAATGCACTCGAATGTGGGAGCGGGCTTGCTCGCGAAGGGGCCAGTCAACACAACGCCCATCCCCAGATGAGCCCCACTTGTCCGCGACATGATGTCCTTTCATATGCCATCTAAAACCCATTGGGTTAGAATGCCCTCCTTTTCTGCCCCCGATCCTTGAGGACCGCCATGTTCAGCCGTGATTTGACTATTGCCAAGTACGACGCCGATCTCTTCGCCGCCATGGAGCAAGAAGCCGTGCGCCAGGAAGAGCACATTGAGCTGATCGCTTCGGAAAACTACACCAGCCCTGCGGTGATGGAGGCTCAAGGTTCGGTTCTGACCAACAAGTACGCCGAAGGCTACCCAGGCAAGCGCTACTACGGTGGCTGCGAGTACGTCGACGTGGTTGAGCAGTTGGCCATCGACCGTGCAAAAGAGCTGTTCGGCGCCGATTACGCCAACGTCCAGCCACACGCCGGCTCCCAAGCCAACAGCGCCGTGTACCTGGCCCTGCTGCAAGGCGGCGACACCATCCTGGGCATGAGCCTGGCCCACGGCGGTCACCTGACCCACGGCGCCACGGTTTCGTCCTCCGGCAAGCTGTACAACGCCGTTCAGTACGGTATCGATGCCAACGGCCTGATCGACTACGACGAAGTCGAGCGTCTGGCGGTCGAGCACAAGCCAAAAATGATCGTGGCCGGTTTCTCTGCCTACTCGCAGATCCTGGATTTCCCACGCTTCCGTGAAATCGCCGACAAGGTGGGTGCCTACCTGTTCGTCGACATGGCCCACGTGGCCGGTCTGGTAGCTGCGGGCGTTTACCCCAACCCAGTGCCTTACGCTGACGTGGTCACCACCACGACCCACAAGACCCTGCGCGGTCCACGTGGCGGCCTGATCCTGGCGCGTGCCAACGCCGAGATCGAGAAGAAGCTCAACTCCGCCGTTTTCCCGGGCGCCCAAGGCGGCCCGCTGGAGCACGTGATCGCGGCCAAGGCGATCTGCTTCAAGGAAGCACTGCAGCCTGAGTTCAAGACCTACCAGCAACAAGTGGTCAAGAACGCCAAGACCATGGCCAGCGTGTTCATCGAGCGCGGTTTTGACGTGGTGTCCGGCGGTACCGAAAACCACCTGTTCCTGCTGTCGCTGATCAAGCAGGACATTTCCGGTAAAGATGCTGACGCTGCCCTGGGCAAAGCCTTCATCACCGTGAACAAGAACTCCGTGCCAAACGACCCACGTTCGCCGTTCGTCACCTCCGGCCTGCGCTTCGGCACTCCGGCTGTAACCACCCGTGGCTTCAAGGAAGCCGAGTGCAAGGAACTGGCCGGCTGGATCTGCGACATCCTGGCCGACCTGAACAACGAAGCCGTGATCGACGCGGTACGTGAGAAGGTCAAGGCCATCTGCAAGAAGCTGCCGGTATACGGCGCGTAATACCAAGAAGCCCACTGTAGGAGCGAGCTTGCTCGCGAAAAACGTCAACGATAACGCGTGCATCTTGGGTGCACGCGCTGCCTGTGAGTTCTTCGCGAGCAAGCTCGCTCCTACAAGTGGGCTTTTTTATGCCTGGTAGACCCGCGCAAAGCCTTGGCGGATCTTGTCTTCGGGCAGCTCATCGGCAATAAACACAATCACACTCTCCCGCGCCTCGCCCTCGGCCCATTCGGTATCCCAGTCGAAGCCATACAGCTTCAACACGCCCTGGAACACCATGCGTCGATCCTCCCCGGCAATATTCAACACGCCTTTGTAACGCAGCAGTTGCTTGCCATGATCTTCCAGCAGTTCGTTCATGAACTCGCTGAGGCGGTCGATATCCAGCGGCTGGTCGGTGCGCAGCACCAGGCTGGAAATACGGTCGACCGACGGCGCTGCACTGACCGGGCGCAGGCTCATGCCGGCGTTGAGGTTGAAACCGCGCACATCCAGCAATTCGGCCAGGTCAATCTTGCCGTGGTCCACCACCCGAATCGGCGCACGGCGGTTGATGCGGGTGAGGCGCTGGCTGAGGGCGTCGAAGGCGGCATCGTCCACCAGGTCGCGCTTGCTCACCAACAGGCGGTCGGCAAAGCCGATCTGGGCCTGGGCGATGGTCTGGGTCAGGTGATGCTCGGCGTGGGCCGCATCCACCAGGGTGATGATGCCGTCGAGGATATAGCGCTCGCGCAGTTCTTCGTCGATGAAGAAGGTCTGGGCCACCGGCGCCGGGTCGGCCAGGCCGGTGCATTCGATCACCAACCGGTCGAAGGCGATCTCGCCGCTGTCCAGGCGTTCCAGCAGCAGGTACAGGGCTTTGGTCAGGTCGGTGTGGATGGTGCAGCACACGCAGCCGTTGGACAGGGTCATCACTTGCACCGGCTCGTCGCCCAGCAGTTGGGTGTCGATACCGGCATCACTGAATTCGTTTTCGATCACGGCGATTTTCAAGCCGTGCTCGGCTTTGAGCAGGTGGCGCAGCAAGGTGGTCTTGCCGGCGCCGAGGAAGCCGCTGAGGATGGTGACGGGGATGGGAGAGGACAAAGAGATTCTCCTGAAATATGAGGGCGCAAAAACAACTGTAGGAGCGAGCTTGCTCGCGAAGAACGTCAACGATAACGCGTGCTGTCTGGATGCACGTGGTGTCCTTGCGTTTTTCGCGAGCAAGCTCGCTCCTACAGGTACAGCCGTTTTACCAACTTAGCAGCACTTGGGCCCACCCTTGCCGCCGTAACGGGCTTCCTGGCGCTCCCGGAAGAACGCCTTGTAGTCCATCACCGGCTTGTCCGGGTGTTTGGTTTGCATATGCTCGACGTAGGTGTCGTAGTCGGGCATGCCGACCATCAGGCGGGCGGCCTGACCGAGGTATTTACCGAGGCGACTGATGTCATTGAACATGTTTGCAATCCTCGTTTACGCGTCCGGTACAGCCTGGAACGGGGCTTCTTTATCCGTACGCTCTTTGTTGCCCCAGGCGGCGACACCCACCTTGAGCGCATAGAACAGGATGCTGAACACCACGAACAGGAACAGCGCCGTCAGCGTTGCGTTGGTGTAGGCGTTCCAGATCACGTGCTGCATCTGGTCGATGCTCTTGGCCGGGGCCAGGATCTGGCCGTTAGCCAGGGCATCGCTGTATTTCTTGGCCAGCGACAGGAAGCCGATCGCCGGGTTGGCGTCGAACAGCTTGATGAAGCCCGCAGTGGTGGTGCAGATCAACAGCCACACCGCTGGCAACATGGTCACCCAGATGTAGCGCTGGCGCTTCATTTTGATCAGCACAACGGTCGCCAGCATCAGCGCGATACCCGCCAGCATCTGGTTGGAGATACCGAACAGCGGCCACAAGGTGTTGATACCACCCAGCGGGTCGATCACACCTTGGTACAGCAAGTAGCCCCACATGGCCACGCAACCGGCCGTGGCGATCAGGTTGGCGGTCCAGGACTCGGTACGTTTGAGCGCAGGCACGAACGAACCCAGCAGGTCCTGCAGCATGAAGCGACCGGCACGGGTACCGGCGTCGACCGCCGTGAGGATGAACAGCGCTTCGAACAGGATTGCAAAGTGGTACCAGAACGCCATGGTGTTTTCACCCGGCAGCACACTGTGCAGGATCTGCGCGATACCCACTGCCAACGTCGGCGCACCGCCGGCACGCGCCAGGATGGTGGTTTCACCGATATCGTGGGCAACGGCCGACAGCGCCTCAGGCGTAATGGTAAAGCCCCAACTGCTGACCGTCTGCGCCACGGTAACCACGTCGGTGCCGACAATGGCGGCCGGGCTGTTCATGGCGAAGTACACACCAGGCTCGATCACCGAGGCGGCAACCATCGCCATGATGGCCACGAACGACTCCATCAGCATGCCGCCGTAACCGATGTAACGGGCATGGCTTTCGCTGGCCAGCAGCTTGGGCGTGGTGCCCGAGGAGATCAGCGCATGGAAGCCGGAGACCGCGCCACAGGCAATGGTGATGAACAGGAACGGGAACAGGCCGCCCTTCCACACCGGGCCGGTGCCGTCGATGAACTGGGTGAGTGCCGGCATTTTCAGGTCAGGCATGGTGACCAGGATGCCAATCGCCAGGGCGATGATGGTGCCGATTTTCAGGAACGTCGACAGGTAGTCGCGGGGCGCCAGGATCAGCCACACCGGCAGCACAGCGGCCACGAAACCGTAGCCGATCAGCATCCAGGTGATCTGGATGCCGGTGAAGGTGAACGCCTTGGCCCACACCGGGTCAGCGGCAATCTGCCCGCCCAGCCAGATCGAACCCAGCAGCAACAGCACACCGATGATCGAGATTTCACCGATGCGGCCCGGGCGGATGTAGCGCATGTAGATGCCCATGAACATCGCAATCGGGATGGTCGCCATCACCGTGAAGATGCCCCATGGGCTCTCGGCCAGGGCCTTGACCACGATCAGCGCCAGCACCGCGAGGATGATGATCATGATCAGGAAGCAGCCGAACAGCGCGATGGTCCCGGGAATGCGGCCCATCTCTTCGCGAACCATGTCCCCCAGGGAACGGCCGTTGCGACGGGTGGACAGGAACAGGACCATGAAGTCTTGCACCGCACCGGCCAGCACCACCCCGGCAATCAGCCAGAGGGTGCCGGGCAGATAGCCCATTTGCGCCGCCAGCACCGGGCCGACCAACGGGCCTGCACCGGCAATCGCCGCAAAGTGGTGACCGAAAAGAATGTGTTTGTTGGTCGGCACATAGTCCAGACCATCGTTGTTGACCACCGCAGGGGTTGCCCGCCGAGGGTCGAGTTGCATCACGTTGTTGGCGATGAACAGACTGTAGTAACGGTACGCAACCAGGTAGATGGCCACTGCAGCGACCACAATCCACAAGGCGTTGATCGCCTCGCCGCGGCGCAAGGCCACTACGCCCAAGGCGCACGCTCCTACGATTGCCAGCACCAGCCAGGGTAAGTGGCGTAGCAGGCTATTATTATTTTTCATTTTTATATTCCAGCCAGGGTGGACAGAAAGGACAGCCAGCCCGAGTTTAGCGCTACTGGCCTTAAAGACCAGCCCCCTACGTTGGTCTAGAGCCTTCAACCGGTAAAAAAAGCCGAAATAATCACCCCTTGATGGCCCGGGGCTACACTCCTCCCATTCACAGAGGGCTTTACCATGACCGAGCATGCGTCTGAACGTCGCCGTTTTCGTCGGATTGCCTTTGATGCCACGGCCGAACTTCGGCAAAACGGCAGCGAATGGCCGGTGAAACTGCTGGATCTATCACTCAAAGGTTTACTGGTGGAACGGCCTGACGACTGGAAGGGGAATAAAGCGCTGCCCTTTGACATCGACATACGCCTGGACCAGAAGACGCATATAAAGCTGCAAGCGCGGCTGACCCATGAAGATCAGGGTCAATTGGGCTTTGTGTGCAAACACATTGATCTGGATTCGATCAGCCATTTGCGCAGGTTCGTTGAGCTGAACCTGGGTGATGAGCAAGAGCTGGAGCGCGAACTGGGCGCCCTGCTGGAGATCTAGCTGCCAACATGAATCAAGGGTGGGAGCTGGCTTGCCTGCGATGGCGGTGTATCAGACAAGGATGGGTAAGCTGACCCGCCGCTATCGCAGGCAAGCCAGCTCCCACAGGGGTTCAGCAGTGTTGCGGATTATTCGAACAGCGCATCCAACGCCTGTTCTAAGCGTGTCACAGCAATAATCTGCAACCCCGGCGGCGCCTCCTTCGGCGCATTGCCCTTGGGCACAATCGCCCGTTTGAAGCCATGCTTGGCCGCTTCCTTCAAGCGCTCCTGCCCACTCGGCACCGGGCGCACTTCGCCCGACAACCCCACCTCGCCAAACACCAGCAAGTCATGGGGCAACGGCCGGTTACGCAGGCTGGACATCACCGCCGCCATCAGCGCCAGGTCAGACGCAGTCTCCAGCACCTTGACCCCGCCCACCACGTTGAGGAACACATCCTGATCGTGAGTCGGAATGCCGCCATGCCGGTGCAGCACCGCCAGCAACATCGCCAGGCGGTTCTGGTCCAGGCCCAGGGTGACGCGCCGTGGGTTGGCCAAATGGCTGTCATCCACCAGCGCTTGGACTTCCACCAGCATCGGCCGGGTGCCTTCCCACGTCGCCATCACCACACTGCCTGGGACTTCTTCCTGGGCGCGGGTGAGAAAAATCGCCGAGGGGTTCGAGACTTCTTTCAGCCCACGGTCGGTCATGGCGAACACACCCAGTTCGTTGACGGCGCCAAAGCGGTTCTTCACCGCCCGTAGCAGGCGCAGGCGACCGTCGGACTCCCCTTCGAAATACAACACGGTGTCGACCATGTGTTCCAACACCCGTGGCCCGGCCAGTGCGCCTTCCTTGGTGACGTGGCCGACCAGGAAGATCGCCGTGCCGCTCTGCTTGGCGTAACGCACCAGCAGCGCCGCGCTTTCGCGCACCTGGGACACGCCGCCAGGTGCCGATTGCAGTTGTTCGGTGAAAATCGTCTGGATCGAGTCGATAACCATGACTTTGGGCTTTTCGATGCGCGCCGTGGCGATGATGCTTTCGATGCAGGTTTCGGTCATCACCCGCAACTGATCCTGAGGCAAGCCCAGGCGCCGGGCGCGCATGGCCACTTGCTGCTGGGATTCTTCGCCGGTGACATACAGCGCTGGCATGCGGCTGGCGATGCTGCACAGGGTTTGCAACAGGATCGTGGACTTGCCGATGCCTGGGTCACCGCCGATCAGCACCACCGAGCCGTCCACCAGGCCGCCGCCCAGTACCCGGTCCAGCTCGCCGGAGGCAGTGGAAAAACGCGGGATCTCTTCGACGCTGACTTCGGCCAGGGTCTTGATCTGCGCCTGTTGCCCGGTCCAGCCGGCACGGCCGGTGGGGGCTGCGGCACCGCCGCTCTCGATCATGGTTTCAGTCAGGGTGTTCCACGCGCCGCATTCGGAGCACTGGCCCGCCCATTTGGGAAAGGTCGCGCCGCACTCCGTGCAGCCGTACATGCGCTTGGCCTTTGCCATATGAGAACCTCCAACCGAAAAACCGCGATGATAGCTCAGCGCGACGCTGGGGTCCGGATTTCGCCATTAGCCAAACGTGAAGCGCTGTTACCGACGGGGTCTTCGGCGTTCAGGTCGGCGCCTTTGGCTTGCAGCGCCCCCAGCAACTCGACGCGCTTGAACAGCCCGGCGTACATGGCGGCGGTCTGCCCTGCGCCGTTGCGTTGGTCAGGGTTACAGTCGGTGGCCAACAGGCGCTGGGCGATTTTCAGCTCGCCTTTGAAGATGGCGCCCATCAACGCTGTGTTGCCGCGTTGATCCTGCACACAGGCGTCGGCGCCGGCATCGAGCAGACGCTCCACGTACGGGCCCTGGCCGTGATAAGCAGCCAGGATCAACGCGGTGTAACCCTTGTCGTCCTGGGTATTGAGACCGTAGCCGGACTCAATGAAGGTGTTGAGCATGTCGAGGTCGCCACGACGGGCGGCGTCGAAATAGTAGTCCTGCAACTGCGCCTTGAGCGCCACCGGGTCGGGAGACTCGGCATGGGCAGCGAAGGCCAGCATGGCCATCAGTAAACCGATAGAGATGCGCATAGGGTGTTCTCCTGCCAAAGGTCGACGCCCGTGAAGGCGCCGACCGCAACCAACGAATCAGTCAGTCAGTTTTTGCGCCAGCGCCTTCACGCGAGCCAGGTCGCCCTTGGCGACTTTGGCTACGCCGGTGCCGTATTCCGGATCCGCCTTGTAGAGGAACGACAGGATGATGTGCTTGCTCTCGTCATCGGTGGTGGCCAATGAGCCGCCGAAGTTGTTGATCAAGTCCTCGCGCTCTTTCTTGGTGTAGGAACGGTACAGGTCACCGGCCTGCTTGAAGTTCTGCTCACGCTGGATCTTGGCCTGCTGGGTGCTGCCCGCCAGCGGCGCCTGGCTGTAGCGCGCGGTTTGTGGCTCTTCGCGTGGCAACAGGCGGCTTGGTTGGTAGTTCACACCGGTGGTGGTCTTGCCGAAGTTCATCGCGCCGTCCTGGTTGCCGTTGTTGACGGTGACCCGTGGAGCGTTGATCGGCAGTTGCAGGGCGTTCGCGCCCAGGCGGTACATCTGCGTATCGGCGTAGGAGAACACCCGGCCTTGCAGCAAGCGGTCTTCCGACGGCTCGATACCCGGTACCAGGTTGGCCGGGGCCATCGCCACTTGCTCGGTTTCCTGGAACACATTGGCCGGGTTGCGGTTCAGCACCATTTGCCCGACTTTGCGCTCGGGCACATTCGGCCAGATTTTGGTGGCATCCAGTGGGTCGAAATCAAACTTGGCCAGGTCTTCAGGCTTGAGCACCTGCACATACAAGTCCCACTTGGGGAAGTCGCCTTTGTTGATGTGCGTGACCAAGTCATTGGTCATATGGCTGTAGTCACGGCCTTGCACTTCGCTGACTTGTTTTGGATCCAAATTCTTGATGCCCTGCAGGCTCTTCCAATGGAACTTGACGTAGTGCACTTCACCTTTAGTGTTAATCAACTTGTAGGCATGTACACCATTGCCGTCCATTTCGCGGTAACTGGCTGGGGTGCCGGAGTCCGAGTACAACTCGGTCAGTGTACGAGTGGACTCTGGAACATGGGAGAAGAAGTCGAAACGACGCGAGTCATCGTCCAGGTTAGTGCGCGGGTCCGGTTTAAAGGCATGGACCATGTCCGGGAACTTGATGGCATCGCGAATAAAGAACGTGGGGAAGTTATTACCGACCAGGTCCCAGTTACCTTCGGCGGTATAGAACTTGGTGGCGAAGCCTCGTGGGTCGCGCAGGGTTTCCGGGGAGTGGTTGCCATGCACCACAGCCGAGAAGCGCACGAACACCGGCGTGGTTTCACCGGCGGCGAATACCTTGGCCTTGGTCAGGTCGCTGAGGTTGTCGGTCACGGTGAAGGTGCCATGGGCGCCCGTGCCGCGTGCGTGCACCACGCGCTCTGGAATGCGTTCGCGGTCGAAGCGCTGCAGCTTCTGGATCAGTTGCACGTCCTGCAGCAACACCGGGCCATTGGCGCCGGCGGTCTGGGAGTTCTGGTTATCACCGACGTTGGCCCCGTTATCGCGGGTCAGGTTGGCGGCTTGCACAGAGAGGGAAAGCAGGCTGGCGGTCACCAGGGCCAGCGCGTGGCGCGCCGACACGGGCCTGCGGCTGATTGGAGTGTTCATCGAGGTTTCCTCTGGTTTTTTTAATGCACATTCAGTTGTGCTTGCCAGAGGCTAGTGACCTGCGAGTCAGAAGATAAATAGAAAAACACCACAGGCCCGATTAAGAAAAAAATCTGGTAACTCGCTGAAATAGCCGGTAATTCGCGCGCGATTGATGGCACTTTGCAAACTATTTGCGATTTAATGTGTCGATAAAAACCGACAGTGTTAACAGTTGTGTCGAGCAAGCGCTGTTCGACTGAATTACACTGACCTCCACCCTCCTCAACTGTAACAAGGAATAACCTATGGGCGTGATCAGTGAGTTCAAGGCCTTCGCGGTCAAAGGTAATGTGGTCGACATGGCCGTCGGTATCATCATCGGTGCTGCCTTCGGCAAGATTGTTTCCTCATTTGTAGGCGACGTGATAATGCCTCCCATCGGCCTGCTGATCGGTGGTGTGGACTTTGCCGATCTGGCCATCACGCTCAAGGCAGCACAGGGCGATGTCCCCGCGGTTGTGCTGGCGTACGGCAAGTTCATCCAGAGCATCATCGACTTTGTGATCGTCGCGTTTGCAATCTTCATGGGCGTGAAGGCGATCAACCGTCTGAAGCGCGAAGAGGCCGTGGCCCCAAGCCTGCCGCCGACGCCGAGCAAGGAAGAAGTGCTGCTGGGCGAGATCCGCGATCTGCTCAAGGCACAGAACAACAAGCCGCTTTAACCTGCGGATGCAAAAAAGGCGCCTCGCAAGGCGCCTTTTTTCTACCAGTAGTTTTCTACCGCCACCTGGCCAGGCCGTCGGCTCAGGCTCAGTTGCATGTCCCGCTGCTTGAGCAACTGGCGCGTGTCATCGACCATCTGCGGGTTGCCGCAAATCAGTACGCGCGAATCCTGCGCCGTCAGCTCCACGCCGGCGGCCCGCTCCAATTCGCCATTTTCGATCAGGGCCGTAATACGCCCGTTCAACGCGCCCGGATGCAGCTCGCGGGTGACGATGGGAATGTAGGTGAGCTTGTGGGCGTAATCGGCCAGGTACTCACGCTCACCCAGTGTGTTGATCAGCGACTGGTAGGCCAGTTCCTTGGCTTCCCGGGCGCTGTACACCAGGATGATGCGCTCGAATTTTTCCCAGGCTTCGAAGTCCTGCAGGATCGACAGGAACGGCGCAATGCCCGTACCGGTTCCCAGCAACCACAGGTCACGCCCGTCGACAAAGCGGTTAAGGGTCAGAAAACCCGTGGCCTGGCGCTCTACCAGCAAGGTATCGCCCACCTTCAGGCGGCTCAGTTCACTGGTGAACTCACCACCGGGGACCACGATGGAAAAGAAATCCAGATGCTCGTCAAACGGCGAAGACACGATGGAATAGGCACGCCAGACGGTGCTGCCATCCGCCTTGGTAACGCCCAGGCGCACAAACTGGCCGGCGGTAAAACGAAAACCGGCATCGCGGGTGGTGCGCAAGGTGAACAGGCTGGGGGTCAGCGATTGCACATCGAGCAGGGTCTGGCGGGTAAATTTCTCAGCACTGGCCGTCATGGGGGGCTCCGTTTTGCACAGGCCGTTAGTGTCCCTCAAAACAGACCGCGCAAACACCGATGATTGGTACTGGCTTTGCAATCGCTGAAGGCTCGCGCAGCTGGCGCGCACGTTGTTTGAGCCAGCCAGGGGCTAAACCATGAGCGCCTCACTGGAACTAATTATTTGGCTATTAATGCCCCCCGAACACCTCACTAGATGAAACGGCACTTACAACGACATCATTTTGATACTGTTTTTAAGACATTAAAAATATTGAAAAAAAAGCCGCTGCCAAGCGCTCTTATACAAAGCCCAAAGTCTTGTACAAAGCCGGCGAGCGAAACAAACCCTGTAAGTAAAATATTATTCAGACTCAGTTGTAGGACTTCCCCTACACTTGTTTTCGAGTTGCATTGGGAGATCAGGACGTACCCAAGTCACACAGAAACCTATGGAGAGTCACCGATGGTCAATTGGCATAACACCCGGCTGCCCAAGCTGGAAGGCGAGAGTGAAATCACCAGTGTGTTTGAGATGGTGATTAACCACACCTATGAGCTGGGTTTCGAATATTGCTCTTTTACGATGAGCTCCCAGTCACAAGACACTCAAACAAAACCCATTCTATTCAATAACTATCCAAACGAATGGAGCCACATTTATAAACAAGCACACTACTTCGATGTAGACCCCGTTGTAACCCACTGCAAAAGTTCGGTATTGCCCATTCTCTGGGAACCAAAAACCTTTGCCAACACGCCCCAGCTGTGGGAGTTGGCCCAGTCATGCGGGGTGCATTTAGGCTGGACCCAAGCCGTGCATGATTTCCAAGGTGTGTTCAGCATGCTGACCCTGGTTCGCAGCAAGGGCGAGGTCAGCCCTGAAGAGCTTTACGAAAAAGCCGGCCAGGTGTTGTGGCTTTGCCATGCGATGCATGCGGTCGTCGCGCAGAAGTACGCCGACGCGCCCGACATCAAAGCGCCCAGCAAATTGACCGCCCGGGAAACGGAAATTCTCAAGTGGTCCGCGATGGGCAAGACGGCCTCCGAGATTGCCGCGATTCTTTGCCTGTCCGAACGCACGGTAGGCTTTCATATCAGCAGTACCTTCAAGAAGCTGGGCGTGCACAACAAGATCCAGGCGGTGCTGCGCGCCGCTAAAGCCGGGCTGTTTTAGCCTACGCAAAACACCGCATGTCATCGCGTTGAAAAAAACGTAACATTTACGGCCAATTCTGAGTGTTGAGGGTGCGCTTCCCATGGTTGCCCCGCCGTTCACTCAGACGGTCCGTCGATTACCCAGAGCCTTGCCCCGCCATGCCCCTGCTTGACAGCCCTTTCGCCCAGCTCGACCTGATTCGTCAGCCAGAGCAACACAATGATCCGCTGCAAGCCTTCGATGCCGCCGACGAATACCTGCTCAGCCACCTCGCCGCGCAACAGCCCACTGCCGCCACCCGCGTGCTGGTCCTCAATGACAGCTTCGGCGCCCTGGCGGCCAGCCTTCACGGCCAGGTGCAGGTGACCTCCAGCGGTGACTCGTTCCTCGCCGCTCAGGGCCTGGAAAAAAACCTGATGCGCAACGGCAAACCCTTTGATGCCGTGCCCTTCATACCGGCCAGCCAGCTTGCGACCGGGCCGTTTGATCGCGTGTTGATCCGCGTGCCGAAAACCCTGGCGTTGCTGGAAGAACAACTGATCCGCCTGCAAGGGCAACTGGCGCCCGGCGCCGAGGTGATCGCAGGTGCGATGGTCAAGCATTTGCCCAGGGCCGCAGGCGAGTTGCTGGAGCGTTACATCGGCCCCATGCACGCCTCATTGGCGGTCAAAAAGGCGCGGCTGTTGATCGCGAGCGTCGAGGCACGTCCTGCTGCGGTCTCGCCCTACCCGACCCGCTATACCCTGGATGCTCCGGTCATCGAGTTGCGTAACCACGCCAACGTGTTTTGCCGCGAAGGCCTGGACATCGGCACCCGCGCCTTCCTGCCGCACCTGCCAAAAAACCTGGGCAGCGCCCGCGTGGCGGACCTGGGCTGCGGCAACGGCGTACTGGCAATTGCCAGCGCCCTGCACAACCCCGACGCGCATTACACCTTGGTGGATGAGTCGTACATGGCGGTGCAATCGGCCGCCGAAAACTGGCAAGCCGCCTTGGGTGAGCGGGACGTCACCGTGCAAGCCGGCGACGGCCTGGCCGGCCAGGAGCCGCAGTCGCTGGACGTGGTGCTGTGCAACCCACCGTTCCACCAACAACAAGTGGTCGGTGACTTCCTCGCCTGGCGCATGTTCCAGCAGGCACGCGAAGCGCTGGTGGTCGGTGGCGCCTTGTACATCGTCGGCAATCGTCACCTGGGCTACCACAGCAAGCTGGCGCGGCTGTTCCGTGGCGCCGAGCAAGTAGCCGCCACGCCCAAGTTCGTCATCCTCAAAGCGCGAAAATAAAAAACCCCTGCTTACTTGTAGGAGCGAGCTTGCTCGCGAAAAACCTGAGAATACCGTGGGGCGCCAGGCACCCCGCGTTATCATTGACGTTTTTCGCGAGCAAGCTCGCTCCTACATTATTGGTATGGGTGTCAGTGGGTGCTCAGGCCTGCCGCATTCATGAACATGCGCATCAGGCTGGCCACCACGAACAGGGCCAGCACGCTGCCGGTCCAGATCATCGCCAGCCACCCCAGGCGCCGCCACAATGGCTGCTTCTCGGCCTGTTCAATCTCGTGCAACGAAGGTTTGGACATGTTTCAACCCTCCTAGTGATAGCCATCTTCGTGGGTGACCTTGCCGCGGAACACGTAGTAGCTCCAGAAGGTGTAGCCCAGGATGAACGGGATGATGAACAGCGTGCCCACCAGCATGAAGCCCTGGCTTTGCGGCGGCGCGGCGGCATCCCAGATCGATACGGACGGCGGGATGATGTTCGGCCACAGGCTGATCCCCAGGCCGCTGTAGCCGAGGAAAATCAGCACCAGCGTCAACAGGAACGGCGTGTAGTGCGCGTTACGTGCCACGGCGCGGATCAACCCGTACATGGTGACCAGCACCAGGATCGGCACCGGCAGGAACCAGAACAGATTCGGCAGGGTAAACCAGCGCGAAGCGATTTCCGGGTGGGTCAGCGGCGTCCAGATGCTGACGATACCAATCACCGCCAACACCACAAAGGCCAAAGGCCGCGCCAGGTTGTGCATCTGCTCCTGCAACTTGCCTTCGGTCTTCATGATCAGCCAGGTGCAGCCGAGCAAGGCATACGCCACGATCAGCGCCACGCCGCAGAACATCGTGAACGGCGTGAGCCAGTCCAGTGAGCCGCCGGCGAACTGGCGGTCGACCACCGGAATACCGTCAATAAAGGCGCCCAACGCCACGCCCTGAAAGAAGGTCGCCGCCAGCGAGCCGCCAATAAACGCCTTGTCCCACAGGTGACGCTTGTGGTCCTTGGCCTTGAAGCGGAACTCAAAGGCCACGCCGCGGAAGATCAGCCCGATCAGCATCAGGATCAGCGGCAGGTACAGCGCCGACAACACCACCGAATAGGCCAGCGGGAACGCGCCGAATAACGCCGCGCCGCCAAGTACCAGCCAGGTTTCGTTGCCGTCCCATACGGGCGCCACGGTGTTCATCATCACGTCACGGTCGACTTTGCCCGGGATAAACGGGAAAAGAATGCCGATCCCCAGGTCGAAGCCGTCCATGACCACGTACATCATGATGCCGAAGATGATGATCACGGCCCAGATCAGCGGAAGATCAATACCCATCTCAATTCCCCTTGTGCTGGATGTGGTCGTGGTCGTTATCACTGCCATCGTCGGCAGCAGACAACGGACGTGCCGGGGTGCGTTTCTGGCCAGGGCCACCATGGGCCGGCTCGGTACTGTCGTGGGTCACGGGGCCTTTGCGCACCAGGCGCATCATGTAGCCCAGGCCCGCGCCGAACAGCGCGAAGTACACCACCACGAACAACACCAGGGTAATGGTCATCTGCGTCAGGCTATGCCCGGAGGAGGCATCCGCCGTGCGCATCAACCCGTAGACCACCCAGGGCTGACGACCGATTTCGGTGGTGAACCAACCGGCCAGAATCGCAATCAGGCCAGATGGGCCCATCCACAACGCCAGGTACAGGAACGGCTTGGACGTGTACATCTTGTCGCCCCGGCGCAACCACAGGCTGAACAGACCGGTGAAGATCATCAGGAACCCCAGGCCGACCATGACCCGGAACGACCAGAACACAATGGTCGAGTTGGGACGGTCTTCAGGCGGGAACTCCTTGAGCGCCGGCACCTGCTTGTCCAGGGAGTGAGTCAGGATCAGGCTGCCCAGGTACGGAATCTCGACGGCATATTTGGTTTTCTCGGCTTTCATGTCCGGCCAGCCGAACAGGATCAACGGCGTGGGCTCGTTGCCGATATTTTCCCAGTGACCTTCAATCGCCGCGATTTTGGCCGGCTGATGTTTGAGGGTATTAAGGCCATGGAAGTCGCCGATCACTGCCTGGATGGGCGCAACGATCAGCGCCATCCACATCGCCATCGAGAGCATTTTGCGGATCGCCGGGTTGTCCTTGCCGCGCAGCAGATGCCAGGCCGCCGACGAGCCGACGAAGAACGCCGTGGCAACAAAAGCAGCCGTGGCCATGTGCATCAGGCGATAGGGGAACGACGGGTTGAAGATCACCGCCAGCCAGTCAGTCGGTATCACGCGGCCATCGATGATTTCAAAGCCCTGGGGCGTCTGCATCCAGCTGTTGGAGGCAAGAATCCAGAACGTGGAGATCAACGTACCCACGGCCACCATCACCGTGGCGAAGAAGTGCAGCTTGCGCCCCACCTTGTTCCAGCCGAACAACATCACGCCCAGGAAACCGGCCTCGAGGAAGAAGGCCGTGAGCACTTCGTACGTCAGCAACGGCCCGGTGACAGAGCCGGCGAAGTCCGAGAACCGGCTCCAGTTGGTGCCGAACTGGTAGGCCATGACCAGGCCCGATACCACACCCATGCCGAAGTTGACGGCAAAGATCTTCGACCAGAAATGGTAGAGGTCACGGTAGGTGTCGTTGTGGGTCTTGAGCCACAAGCCCTCCAGCACCGCAAGGTAACTGGCCAGGCCGATGGTGATCGCCGGGAACAGGATGTGGAATGAGATGGTGAACGCGAATTGAATTCGGGCGAGATCTAGCGCCTCCAAACCGAACATAAGTCTTCCTCTGTCAGGTAATACCGGCTGCTGGCTGGGAGCCTGCACCCACTGCCCCCACGGATATGGAGTGTGGCGAATTTCAATTCGTTTCTTTTATTACCCATCGCGTGGGGAATCTGGCCTTGCGGCCGCCAGAACAATCCCGGGGCAGGTTTTGATCTGGATCAAGCATCGTTGAAAGAGTAGTCCCATTTTTGCTGTAGGACTGTGTGGTCTTTTGCCGCGTGACAGCTTGCCTCAGCTCAGTTCTTGCAACTATTTGTTACAGCTTGATGCTAATCTCGCCCTTCTCCCGTTGCCGACCTGATTGCCGATGCCCAGTGAACCTGCGTTGCTGTTACGTCACCACCGCCCTTTCATCGCGTTCTGGCTGGCGCGGATCTTTACCGCCAGCGGCTTCCAGATGCTCACCGTGGCGATCGGCTGGAACCTCTACCAACTGACCGGCAATGTGCTGGACCTGGGCCTGGTCGGCCTGGTGGAATTCATACCGCGCGTACTGTTCATGCTGCACACCGGGCACGTGGCGGATCGCTATGAGCGCCGCCGGGTCGCGGCCATCTGCCAGACCTTACAAGCGCTGATTGCCTTGTCCTTAGCCATCGGTGGCCTGACCGGCAACGTGACCCGCGAGATGATCTTTATTCTCGCCTTCCTGCTGGGCGCCGCCCGTTCGTTTGAAATGCCCACCACCCAGGCGCTGTTGCCGAGCATCGTGCCCAGCGCGCTGTTCCCCCGCGCCGTGGCCGCTTCGCAATCGGCCCAGCAACTGGCGACCATCGTCGCACCGGCCCTGGGCGGCCTGCTTTACGCGTTTGGCAGCGTGTGGGTGTACGGCCCCACCGTGGCGCTGTACCTGATCGCCTGCGTGCTGACCCTGAACCTGCCCGCACGCCAGACCCCGCTGAACAAAGCCAAGGCCACCCTGGACTCGCTGCTGGCCGGCATTCGCTTTATCCGCAGCCGCCCGGACATTCTCGGCGCCATCTCCCTGGACCTGTTTGCCGTGCTGCTGGGCGGCGCCACCGCGCTGTTGCCGGTGTTCGCCAAGGACATCTTGCTGACCGGCGCCTGGGGCCTGGGCCTGCTGCGGTCGGCGCCGGCCGTGGGCGCGTTGCTGATGTCACTGTGGCTGGCGCGCTTTTCGGTGGACCGCCAGGTGGGCCGCGTGATGTTCACCGCCGTCGGCGTGTTTGGCGTAGCAACCATTGCCTTCGGCCTGTCGACCTCATTCTGGTTTTCCCTGGCGGTGCTGGTGGTACTGGGCGCGGCGGACATGATCAGCATGGTGATCCGTGCGTCGTTCGTGCAGTTGGAAACGCCTGATGAAATGCGCGGGCGGGTGAGTGCGGTCAATGGCCTGTTTATCGGCGCCTCGAATCAATTGGGCGAGTTCGAATCCGGGATAACCGCCCACTGGTTTGGCACCGTGCCTGCGGTGGTGATGGGCGGGGTTGGCACGCTGGTGGTGACTGGGGTGTGGATCAAGCTGTTCCCGACCCTGGCTAACCGGGATCGCATGCATGTGCCGGTGGAAGAAACCAAGTTATAGGCTTCACCGCCCGACCTGAGGTTGGAATACAGTCAATGTGGGAGCGGGCTTGCTCGCGAATGCAGTGTGTCATTCAGTACATCACTGACTGAACCACCGCATTCGCGAGCAAGCCCGCTCCCACATTTTAAATCACCTTATCCAAGGTAATCGGAAACTCCCGCACCCGCTTGCCGGTGGCATGGTAAACCGCATTCGCCACCGCCGCCGCCACCCCGACAATGCCGATTTCCCCCACGCCCTTGGACCCGAGCGCATTGACGATCTCGTCGTGCTCTTCGACAAACAGCACATCAATCTCGCCAATATCGGCGTTCACCGGGATGTGGTATTCGGCCAGGCTGTGGTTCATGTAGCGTCCCAGTTGGTGGTCGACCTGAGTCTCTTCATGCAGGGCCATGCCAATGCCCCATACCACGCCGCCGAGGATCTGGCTGCGGGCCATCTTGGGGTTGACCACGCGCCCGGCGGCAATGGCGCTGACCACACGGCTGACCTTGATGGTGCCAAGGTCTTCATCCACCCGCACTTCGACGAACACCGCCGAGTGAGTAGCGCTGGCATAACCCTCGCGCTTCTTGTCGGGCTGGCTGTCGACCTGTACCTCCAGGGCCTCTTCACCGCTGTCCTTGACCAATTGCGCCAACGACACGCTCACGTCACCGCTGTGTAGCTGGCCGTCTTCAAACCGAACCGAATCGGCCTCCTTGAATACCGGGTAAGTCTGCCGGGCGATCTCCAGCAACTTGGCATTCAGCGCTTCGCACGCTTGCTGCACGGCAGTGCCGACAGACGAGACGGTAAACGAGCCACCCTGCAACGGCGCAGTGGGCAACGACGAATCGCCCAGCACAAAGCGCACGTCGGCCATCGCCACGCCACTGGCCTGGGCGGCGATCTGGGTCATCACGGTATAGGTGCCGGTGCCAATGTCGGTGGTGGCGCTGCTGACGGTGAGCGTGCCCTCGGCATCGAGGCGCGCCTTGGCGCTGGCCTTCATCTGCATGGCTTCCCACACGCCGCCGGCCATGCCCCAGCCGATCAACTGGCGGCCGTCGCGCATGCTGCGCGGTTCCGGGTTGCGCTGGCTCCAGCCGAAGCGTTCGGCGCCTTCGCTGTAGCACTCGCGCAGGGCCTTGCTCGACCAGGGTTTGTCTTCGTTCTGGTTACGTTCGGCGTAGTTGATCAGGCGCAATTGCACCGGATCGATGGCCAGGGCGCAGGCCAGTTCGTCCATGGCACATTCCAGGCCGATCACACCCAGTGCCGCACCGGGGGCGCGCATGTCCAGTGGGGTAAACACGTCCAACGGCGCCAGCTTGTAGGTCAGTTGCACGTTGTCGCAGTGATAGAGCATGCCGCTCCACTCCACCACGTGCTCGCTGAAATCCTCGAAGCGCGACGTCTGGCCAATCGCGGTATGCCCCAGCGCCAGCAAGCGCCCATTGGCGGCGGCGCCCATCTGCAAACGCTGCAAGGTGCGCGGGCGATAGCCGAAGGTGAACATCTGCTGGCGCGTCAGGGTGACGCGCACCGAGCGCTTGAGCGCCATGGCCGCCATCACCGCGAGCGGCAATTGGTATTGCGGGCGCAGGCCCGAACCGAAGGCGCCACCGACGAAAGCGGCAAAGATGCGCACCTGGCTCTTATCCAAGCCGAAGACTTTTTGCACATAGGCCTGGCAGTTCTGCGGGCCTTGGGTCTTGTCGTGAATATGCAGGCTGCCGTCGGGCTGATACAGCACGGTGCTGGCGTGGGGCTCCATCGGATTGTGATGCTCGATGGGCGTGCTGTAGTGCAAGTCCAGACTGATTGCAGCACCGGCCCATTCAGCCTCGAAGTTGCCTCGCGGTTTGGGTGGGCTCTGGGGCGACGGGTGCGCCGCCGCTTGCTGGGTGAGCAGGTCGGTTTCGAAGGCTTCAGGCGCGTAGTCGATCTGCACTAGTGAGCCGGCATGCCGCGCCAGTTCAAGGTTATCGGCGATCACCAGGGCCAGGGGCTGGCCGCTGTAGAGCACGCGGTCGTTATACAGCGGGCGAAAGGGCGAGCCATCGGCCGCATCGGCATCAGCGAACGCCTCGTCATAGCTGGCGATATTCGGCCGGTTAAGGTGATGGATCACGTCCACCACACCCGGCAACGCCAACGCCTTGGACGCATCGATGCGCACCACCCGGCCTTTGGCGATCGAACTCGACACCACGCTGCCATGCAGCAGGCCGTTCTCGGGAAATTCACCGGCGTAGCGCGCTTGGCCGGTGACCTTGAGCAGACCGTCGACGCGGTCCAGGGGTTTGCCGATAGCGCTCATGGCTGTTCTCCTGCGACGGCGGCGTCGCTCAGGGCACGAATGATTGCGCGCCGCGCCAGCTTGACCTTGAAGCCATTGTGTTCCAACGGTTCGGCGTCTTGCAGCAGGGCGTCGGCGGCGGCGCTGAAGGTTTCGCGGCTGACCGTGCGGCCGATCAGCAAGGCTTCCACTGCGCGGTCACGCCAGGGTTTATGCGCCACACCGCCCAAGGCCAGGCGGGCGTCGATGATTTCATCACCGTCCAGCTCCAAGGCGGCAGCCACCGACACCAAGGCGAAGGCATAGGAGGCACGGTCGCGGATCTTCAGGTAATGGCTGTGGCGGGCCAGGTGATCGGCGGGCAGTTCAATCGCGGTGATCAGCTCATCGTCGGCCAATTGGTTGTCGCGTTGCGGCGCATCGCCTGGCAAGCGGTGGAAGTCGGCGAACTCGATCACCCGGGGGCCGCCACGGCCTTCTACATGCACCTGCGCCTGGAGTGCCGCCAGGGCCACGCACATGTCCGAAGGATGGGTGGCCACGCACTGTTCACTGGCGCCGAGGATCGCATGGATACGGTTCAAACCGTTGCGCGCCGGGCAGCCGCTGCCGGGCTGGCGTTTGTTGCACGGCACCGCGGCGTCGTAGAAGTAATAGCAACGGGTGCGCTGCAACAGGTTGCCGCCGGTACTGGCCATGTTGCGTAACTGCGGCGATGCCCCGGCGAGGATGGCCTGGGACAGCAACGGATAACGCTGCTCGATCAACGGGTGCCAGGCTAGGTCGGCGTTGCTTACCAGCGCACCGATACGCAAGCCACCTTCGGCAGTTTCTTGAATGTCATGCAGCGGCAAGCCGGTGATGTCGATCAGGTGCTCTGGATGGCTGATGTTTTCTTTCATCAGGTCCAGCAGGTTGGTGCCACCGGCGATAAAGCGCGAGGCGGCGCTGCTCATCTGCACGGCCTGCTGCACCTCGGTCGGCCTGCTGTAGTGGAAGGGGTTCATGACTCACCTCCCTGGCGGCGGCAGGCCGGCAGCGCGTCTTCGATGGCATCGCGGATGTTGTTATAGGCGCCGCAGCGGCACAGGTTGCCGCTCATCAGCTCTTGGATCTGCGCACGGTCGTTTGCGCGGCCTTCATTGACCAAGCCTATGGCGGAACAGATCTGGCCCGGCGTGCAATAGCCGCACTGGAACGCGTCGTGCTGGATAAAGGCCTGTTGCATGGGGTGCAGTTGGTCGCCGTCGGCCAGGCCTTCGATGGTGGTCAACTCGGCGCCGTCGCACATCACGGCCAGGGTCAGGCAGGCATTCACGCGCTTGCCGTCACGCAACACGGTGCAGGCGCCGCACTGGCCGTGGTCGCAGCCTTTTTTGCTGCCTACCAGGTCCAACTGTTCGCGCAGCAAGTCCAGCAAGGTGGTCCAGGGCAACACGTTCAGTTGGCGAGCCTGGCCGTTGAGTGTCAGGCGTATCGGGTGGGCGACGAACGGCTGGGCCGCCGCGCCATTGGGGGTCGCGCTCATAAACACCTCACGGGTTGGTGTACGTCCGCGGCGTTCAGGAAAATCGCCGTCTCAGGGGTACGACTTCCGGGTGTTTTGAGCGTTCAAGATGATTGATCAGCGGATATTGAGCTGGGCTTTCAGGGTGTTTTTCGGTGGGTTGATCGAGGTATTGATGAATTCGAACCAGCCCTGGGCCTGGACGTTCAGGTCGAACACATAGATGTAGCCCATCAAGGTGCCCACGCCGTTGCACGCCTCACTGATGTTGCCGACCTGGCAGACCGCCGTGCGCTGGCCGTTGAGTACCGCGCCATTGAATTGACCGACGGGATTGTTGCCCAAGCCGACCTCCATCACTGAAACCTTGGTGGGCCCGCGGTGCTCGCACATCTGGGTGGTGTTGACCCGCTCCGGGATCGCTTCGCTGCACTTGGCCGATTCCACCTTGAACACCCGCACCTCGCTCAAGGCCGGTGCAGTCGCGCCCCACGCCGGTGCCGCACCCAGCCACAGGCCGATACTGGCGATCAGAGCTAGACTCCACGGGTTGGCTTTTTTCATGCTGTCGATGACCGGCTGTTGAACGTCGGCGCAGTATGCCTCAAGCCCATGCGCCACACAGCCTCGGCTGCTGGTATGATGCGCCGCTTTTTCCGATCCTCTCTGAATCCACAAGCGCTTGGCGCAGTTTGTGCTTTGACTTAGAGGTCAACAAATCACGACGCACACTAGCGTCACAGGGAGCCGGCATGCTGGAAAAGCTGTTTCAACTCAAAGCCCACAACACCAATGTGCGCACCGAGATTCTCGCGGGGATCACCACCTTTCTGGCCATGGCCTACATCCTGTTCGTGAACCCGAGCATCCTCGGCGAGACCGGCATGGACAAGGGCGCGGTGTTTGTCGCCACCTGCCTGGCGGCGGCCATTGGTTCGACCGTGATGGGCCTGATCGCCAACTACCCGATTGCCCTGGCACCGGGCATGGGCCTCAACGCGTTCTTCACCTACACCGTGGTCTTGCACATGGGCCACACCTGGCAGGTGGCGCTGGGCGCGGTATTCATTTCGGCGGTGCTGTTCTTCCTGCTGTCGATCTTCCGCATTCGTGAGTGGATCATCAACGCCATCCCCCTGCCCCTGCGCTCGGCGATTGCCGCCGGCATCGGCCTGTTCCTGGCGCTGATCGCCCTGCATAACGCCGGTATCGTGGTGAGCAACCCGGCCACCATGGTGGGCCTGGGCGACCTGAAACAACCGGCGCCGATCCTGGCCACCCTGGGTTTCGTGCTGATCGTCGCGCTGGAAGCCCTGGCCGTACGCGGCGCGGTGCTGATCGGCATCCTGGCGGTGACCGTCGCCTCCATCGTCCTGGGCTTCACGCCGTTCATCGGCGTGACTTCGGTACCGCCGTCTCTGGCCCCGACCTTCCTGCAGCTGGACATCAAGGGCGCGCTGGACATCGGCCTGGTCAGCGTGATCTTCGCCTTCCTGTTCGTTGACCTGTTCGACAACTCCGGCACCCTGATCGGCGTCGCCAAGCGCGCCGGCCTGATGGGCAAGGACGGCCATATGCCGAAAATGGGCCGTGCGCTGATTGCCGACAGTACCGCTGCCATGGCCGGTTCCCTGCTGGGTACCTCGACCACCACCAGCTACATCGAATCGGCCGCAGGCGTGAGCGCCGGTGGCCGCACCGGCTTGACCGCCGTCGTGGTCGCGATCCTGTTTTTGCTGGCGTTGTTCTTCTCGCCACTGGCCGCCAGCGTGCCGGCCTATGCCACCGCGCCAGCCTTGCTGTTTGTGGCGGTGCTGATGAGCCAAGGCCTGGCCGAAATCGACTGGGACGACATTACGGTGGCAGCGCCGGTGGTGATCACCGCCCTGGCGATGCCCTTCACTTACTCCATCGCCAACGGCATCGCCTTCGGTTTCATCGCCTGGACCGCCATCAAGCTGCTTTCGGGCCGCTACCGTGAGCTGAACCCGGCACTGGTGATCCTGTCGATCCTGTTTGTGATCAAGCTGGGCTGGTTCAACGCATGACTTTTGACGCCGCAAGCTACACCGCTCAACTGCAAGACAAGGTCACGCGCTTGCGTGACCTGCTGGCACCGTTCGACGCGCCCGAGCCGCAGGTCTTCGACTCGCCGCTGCAGCACTTTCGCCTGCGTGCGGAGTTCCGCCTGTGGCGCGAAGGCGGCGAGCGCCACTACGCGATGTTCTCCCAGGAGGACAAGCGCACGCCGATCCTCATCGAAGAATTCCCCATCGCCAGCCAGCGCATCAACCAGTTGATGCCGCAACTCAAGGCCGCCTGGCAAGCCAGCGCTGCCCTGAGCCACAAGTTGTTCCAGGTGGAGTTCCTCACCACCCTGGCCGGCGACGCGATGATCACCCTGTGTTATCACCGCCCGCTGGATGAGCATTGGCACACCGCCGCGAACAAATTGGCCGCTGAGCTGAATGTAAGCATCATCGGTCGCTCCAAGGGCAAGCGCGATGTGATCGGCCATGACTATGTGGTGGAAAAACTCGACGTCGGTGGCCGCACCTTCAGCTACCGCCAACCCGAAGGCGCGTTCACCCAGCCCAACGGCACGGTGAACCAGAAGATGCTCAACTGGGCCTATGAAGCGCTGGGCGACCGCCCGGACGATTTGCTGGAGCTGTATTGCGGCAACGGCAACTTCACCTTGCCGCTGGCGACCCGCGTGCGCAAGGTGCTGGCCACCGAGATCAGCAAGACCTCGGTGAATGCGGCCCTGAGCAACCTGGATGAGAATGGCGTGGATAACGTCACCCTGGTGCGCCTCTCCGCCGAAGAACTCACCCAAGCCCTGAATGAAGTGCGCCCGTTCCGCCGCCTGCACGGCATCGACCTGAAAAGCTACGAGTTCGGTAGCGTCTTCGTCGACCCGCCCCGCGCTGGCATGGACCCGGACACCTGCGAGCTGACCCGGCGCTTCGACAACATCCTGTACATCTCCTGCAACCCGGAGACGCTGGCGGCGAACATCGCGCAACTGCACGACACGCATCGGATCACCCAATGTGCAATGTTTGACCAGTTCCCGTGGACGCACCATATGGAATCGGGTGTGTTGCTGACCCGCCGATAAACCTGCGGAGTAGGCGCGAGCTTGCTCGCGAAAAACGTCAACGATAACGCGTGCTTCCTGTAGGAACGCGGTGCCTGTGGGGTTTTCGCGAGCAAGCTCGCTCCTACTGTTTATTCAAGTGTCTGTGGTCTCTGGGGGCTGCGGGACTTCCTTGCGTGGCCGCCCACCCTTCTTGCCATTGGCGCGAGCCGCTGCGGTTTTAGCCGCGCTGCTTTTGCGGCCATTGCGCGATGCCACCAGGCTGGTTGCCAGGTCCATCAGCGGCTGGCTTGTAGCGATCAGGCCTGTGATCGAAACATCCAGGTCCTGAGCCTCACAGCTAATCGCCTTGCCACCGAACGTCACTTCCAACTGCTGGAAATCCTTCGCTGAAAACCCTTCGAACTCCGGCAGGCCAGCCACCGGCAACACGACGCGGCTGCCATCGCTGAAGCCAATGGAGAGGCTGTCGTTTTCATAACGTACGTTGCTGGCGTTGGCGTACAGGCGTTTCAACTTGCGCCCACGGGCGATTGCCTTGTCAACGTCGGCTTCAGTGAGAGGTACATAAGGTGTGACTTTGGCTTTTATGATTTTCATAAATTAATCCCCACGCAATCTGGCGCTCTTACCAGATTCAAAATTGTCCGTTGCGCTACGACGTCGTGCCTGGCGCTCGCGATGACGTAGACACCTTGTCGAATGACCAACCCCGGGACCAACTCGTCAGCGTCCCAATTCCAGAAATGATTCTCCAGGCAAACCGTCTGAAGTTTTTCCCACCAAATCCTGCGTGCCCGCGCCAAGTAGTGCCGCTGCATGATCGCCCCGCGTATCTCTTTCAGAAGTGCTATGGGTGGCCGCCTCCGTTCAGACTCTACGTCCCACAACTCAACTTCCCCATCCAGGAAACTGAAACGAAACCGCGCATCCCATCCCTTGCCCCTGACATGCACATGGGGCGGGCAATGCTCATCCCTGATAAACACCGAAATGACATAGCCTTTGTAAGCACCTACTCTCATCGTAACCCATCCGTTAGGTTATTTTCCGCCAGGTAACAATTTCCCTCTGCCACCCGACAACCGGCTCCTATTCCCGAAGCTGTTTCACAGATTAGTCACCACAAAAAACCCGGCGAATGCCGGGTTGTAACCACTCATGCCGAGGGTTGGAAATACCCGGCCAGCGCCCGCAAGTCCTGCTCGCTCAGCAACCCCGCGTAATACTTCAACTGAATGCGCGCCAGCAGGTACGCATGACGCGCATTGGCCAGGTCGCGGCGGGCGGTGAACAGTTGCTGCTCGGCGTCGAGCACGTCGAGGTTGACCCGCTCGCCGCCACTGACGCTTTTCTTCGTGGCGCTCACCAGCGCCGTGGCGGAACTCACTGCCATTTCATAGGCGCGCACCTTGGCCGCGCCGCTGGTGTTGAGGTTGAATTGCTTGCGCAACTCCACCAAGGTCGCAGCGGTTTGCGCGTCCAGCTCGTATTGGGCCTGAGACAGTTGGTTAGCCGCCTGACGGGTGGAGGCCGAGACCGAGCCACCGGCAAACAGCGGCAGGCTGACCTGGATGCCGACGCTGTTGGTGTCGTACTTCTGGTTGTAGCTGCTTTCTGAATCGGAACTGGTTTTGCGACTGGTCGCGTACAGACTGACCTTGGGCAGGTGCCCGGCGCGCTTGCGCTCCACCTCATACGAGGCCACGTCAAGCGCGTGGTACTGGGACTTGAGTTCGGGGTTATTGGCCATGGCCAGTTCACGCCAGGTTTCAAAACGATGGGGCTCAAGCGGCGCGATCTCGAATTGACGCGCCAGGGGCGCCAGCTCTTCGATGTGCAGCGGCTGGCCAACAATGGCTTCCAACTCACGCAAGGCACTGTCCTGGGCATCCACGGCTTCGATCTCTTCGGCCTGGGCCAGGCTCAGTCGCGCCCGGGTTTCGAGCACATCGGTCCGCGTGCCCTCACCGCCTTTGAGCAGGCGATCATTGAGTTGCAGGCGCTCGGCAAACGCACGTTTCTGGGCACGGCTCAGCTCGATGCGCTCTTGGGCCAACAATGCCTGGCTGTAGGCGCCCAGCACCCGCACGGCCAGCTCCTGGCTCTTGCCGCGAAAACGCTCATCGGCCATCAACGCCTGGGCGGTGCCTTGGCGGAAACGCGCATAGGCTTCGTAATCGAGCAGCGGTTGCTGCAAGGTCAGGGCCGAGGCGTAGCTGCGGTAATTGCGGTCGCTGGTGACGTTACCCAGCGCCGTGCTCTGGGTGACTTCGGACTCATTGCGCGAGTTGTTGTAGCTCCATGACAGGTTCGGCAGCAATGCCGCCCGACCGATCACGCGGTTTTCTTGCCCGGCCTCCCGCGCCTGAATCGCCGCTTGAAAGGTTGGATCGTTGCGCAGCGCCAAGTCGTACACATCCAACAACCCCAGGGCGTGCGCCGCCGGTGTACAGCTTAAACAGAGGGTGAACAACAATGCCTTCATTCTTCCACCAGGGCCATATGGGTGCGATCCAGCAAGGGTTTGAACAGATAGTTGAGCATCGAACGCTCACCGGTCTTGACGAAGGTTTCCACTGGCATGCCCGGGCGGATCTGCACGCCGTGCAGTTGCTGCATACCCGCCGCGCTGACCTGGGCCCGCAGCGTGTAATACGGCTCATCGGTGCGCTCATCGACCTGGCGGTCGGCCGAGACCAAGGTGACTTCGCCCGCCACCCGTGGCGTGGTGGACTGGTTGAACGCCGAGAACATCAATTCAACCGGCAAGCCTGGGTGCACCTTGTCGATCATCTGCACCGGCACCCGTGCTTCCACCAGCAGTGGCTCGCCTTCGGGCACGATGTCCATCAGCGTCTGGCCGGGCTGGATCACCCCGCCTTCGGTGTACACCTGCAACCCCACCACCACGCCAGACGCCGGTGCGCGGACCAGGCTGTTGGCCAGTTCGAATTCGGCAGAGGCCAGGCGATTGCGCAAGTCGTCGCTGCGGGTGCGGGTCTCGGCCAACTGGCTGCGCAGGTCTTTCTGAAAGTCCTCGCCGAGCTGGCGGATGCGCAGGCGCAGTTCCAGTACCTGGCGCTGCAACTGGCCGATACGGCCAAAATCCTCAGCGATGGCACCGTCGATTTGCGCGTACAGCCGCTCGCTGTCGAGCAGGCGATTGCGCGGGATATAACCCTCACGCGCCAACTCGCGCAGCCCCTGAAGCTGCTCATTCAACGCCGCGCGCTGCAAAACCTTGCTTGCCTGGGAGGCCCGCGTGCCGCGCAACTGCGCTTCAAAGCCAGCGATAGTTTCACGCAGGCCCGCCTGTTCGGTAGCCAGTGCCTGGGCACGGCTGTTGAATAGCTGGCGTTGCAGGCTCAGGGTGTTCGCGGCGTCGGGATCGGCCAGCAGCTCGGGGCTGAACACAATGGTCTGCAAGCCTTCACTCTCGGCACTCAAGCGCGCTTCGCTGGCCAACGACGCCAGGTATTGGCTGCGCAATGACTGCATCTGCCCGCGCAACGGGGTTTGCTTCAACCGCAACAACACCTGGCCCGCGCTGACCCGGTCACCGTCACGCACCTGGATACGCTCGACGATCCCGCCCGATGGGTGCTGCACCGTCTTGCGATGCCCCGACACCATGACCTTGCCCGGCACCGCCACGCCCTTGTCCAACGGCGCCAGCGCCGCCCAGCCGAGGAACCCGGCAAAGCCGCCGAGCACCAGCCACCAACCCAGGCGTGAGTATTTTTTGTCATCCAGCGCCAGCACGTTAGACGGGTCACTGAGCAAAATGGGCTTGCTCTGGCTCATGCGGGTTTTCCTGCACCGAGGCGGTAGCTCATGCTCATGGTCGAGACCGGTTTGTTTGCCGCAGTTTTTTGCCGCGCCTCCAGCACTCGCGCCGTAGGGCCGAAGGCCTGCATCTGGCCGTCCTTGAGGATCAGCAACTGGTCGGTGAGGCTCAGCACGTTGGGTTTGTGGGTAATCAGGATCAAGGTGCGGCGCTGCTGCTTGAGCTGGGCAATGGCCTGCAACAACGCCTGTTCGCCCACTTCGTCGAGGTTGGCGTTCGGTTCGTCCAGCACGATCAGTGCCGGTAACCCATACAGCGCACGCGCCAGGGCCACCCGTTGCTTTTGCCCGCCGGACAAGCCCGCGCCGCCCTCCCCCAGTTGCGTGTCGTAGCCCTGGGGCAGTTGCAGGATCAACTCATGCACGCCAGCCATCTGCGCGGCGGCGAGGACGGTATCGGCCTCCACCGCTTCAAAACGCGCGATGTTCTGCGCGATGCTGCCGGCGAATAATTGGATGTCCTGGGGCAGGTAACCGATATGCGGGCCGAGTTGTTGCTTGTCCCACAGGGCCAGGTCGGCGCCATCAAGGCGCACCTTGCCGGCCAAGGGTGCCCAGGCCCCCACCAGCACCCGCGCCAGGGTGGACTTGCCGCACCCCGATGGGCCGATAACACCGAGTACATCCCCCGCCGGCAGGCTGAAACCCAGGTTTGCCAACGCCGGACGTCGGCTGCCGGGCGCGCAGGCGCTGATCTGCTCCACGCTCACCTGGCCCTTGGGCACGGGCAGGCTCATGCGCACCGGCCGCGCCGGGTTGTCCTGCAGCATTAACGACAAGCGCTCATAGGCCAGGCGCGCCGAACCCCATTGTTTCCACACGCCGATTAACTGGTCGATGGGGCTGAGCACACGTCCCATCAGGATCGAGCCGGCAATCATCATCCCCGGCGTTATGTCGCCGTTGACCGCCAACCAGGCGCCCAGGCCCAGCACCAGCGATTGCAGGGCCAGGCGTACGCCCTTGGACCAGGCCGTGACCACCGCAGTCTTTTCACTGGCCAGGTTCTGCTGCACCAGAAACGCCTGGTGCTGGCTGAACCAACGCCCGCGCAAGGTGGCGAGCATGCCCATGGCTTCAATGGTGTCGGCGTTGCGCAGGTTGGCCGTGGCCTGCTGGCTGGCGCTGATCGACAGTTGGCTGGCCAGGGCCATCGGTGCCTGGCTGACATAATGATTAGCCCAGGCCAATGCGATCAGAAGCAACGCCCCACCCAATGCCAGCAGGCCCAGCCAGGGGTGGAACAGGAAGATCACCAGCAGGTACACCGGAAACCACGGCGCATCGAAAAAGGCGAACAACGCCTGGCCGGTGGCGAACTGGCGCAAGGTGGTCAGGTCGTGCAGGGCCTGGCCCGCCGCCTGGGTGCCGCCCTTGAGCTGGGCTTCATAGGCGGCGTCGAATACACGCTGGTTCAAGCGCATGTCCATCTGCGTACCGAGGCGAATCACCACCTGGCTGCGCACCCACTCCAGCGCGCCCATCAAGCCGAAGAGGCCGAGGATCATCAGCGTCAGCATCAGCAGGGTCATCTGGTTGCCCGAGGCCAATACGCGGTCGTACACCTGCAACATGTACAGCGCCGGGGCCAGCATCAGCAGGTTGATCACCGCCGAGAACAAACCAATGTTGAAGAAGGCGCTTTTATAGGCGGTGAGTGCAGCCAGCATCTCATTCGCGCGCTTGGCACCGGGCCGAGTCATGAAGGGCATCCCATTGAAGAGTCAAGCAAGGGCCCGCCCGGTGCGTTGACAGCACCTGTGGCGCGCCCACAGAATTTGCAGCCGCCGCCGCCCTGGCCTGCAAGCACTCGGGCGGCGACGGTGTTCGAGCAAGGCCGATGAAAGAGCGATCTTTCATCGGCTTTTTTGCATCAGGCGGCCAGGGCGAAGTCGTGCGGCGCGTCCTGAATACCCACCAGGCCCACATCGGCAGCTGCAAATGCAGCCGGCTCCTGATGGGCCACACCGGCAGCGGCCAGTTGATCGAAGGTGGAGTTGACCGACAGGCTTGGGTCGATGCCCTTGAGCAGGGTGTCGATGGCCGAGGCCAGCGCCGAACTGTCGCCACTCATCAGGCCGTACACGATTTTGTGCACCTGGCCATCGCGGCCTTCGGATTGCAGGCTCGACAGGCCCAGGTTGGTGAAGCTGACCTCCTGGTTGGCGATGGTGTAACCACCGCTGCTCGCGCCGCCGGCGAGGGTATCGCCCAGGGTCAGGCCGTCGAGCGAACCCCACAGCGTGTGGGTCGGCGGATTGAACAGGGTGTAATGCAGGCTGCCTTCAGCCACCACTGCCGCATCGCTGACGCTGCTTGTCACGCCATATTGGGTGCCATCGAACGGCCCCGGGTTGAAACCACCGGTGTTCACACCCTCTTTCACCGAACCTTCACGGTGGTTGAGATCACCAAAGTAAGCCGACCAGTCGTTCAGGTATTGGGCGACGGTGCTGGCGGCGTAGGTCGTGCTGTATGAAATAGAAATGCTCATGCAAAACTCCAAGTCATTGGGTGGTCACTCCCCAGCAAGCCGGTGCCTGCTGTGGTTTTGCCCGTCACTGGGCAAAAGCGGTCAGAACTGATATTCAACGGTGCCCTGCACGGTGCGCCCACGGCCCAGGGTGAAGGCCAGCACATCCCCGAGCGGCACCAGGTAGGCGCGGTCGGTGACGTTTTCCATGGCCAGGCGCAGGGTCAATTGGTCGGTGGCGCGGTAGCTGCCATACAGGTCGTAGACGGTGTAGGGCTTCCAGTCAGCGGGGTAGACGCCGGTTTGCGAGGTGGTTACCCCGGCGGCGCCCTTGACGTAGTAGCCGGCGCTGTAGCGGGCACGCACACCCACGTCCAGCTTGCGTTCAAAGAACCGCGCGCCCAGCGTGGCGGTGCCGCGGTCCATGGGCATGTGTTCGGAGGAGCCGAGGATCGCGCTGCAACCCACGCCGGCATTGGCTGCGTCGTCCGGCACCATCGCGTCCACCGGGGCACGGTTACCCGGGCGTTTCTGGGTCTTGGTCACGCCGCCCAGCCACGCGGTTTTGCTGCAGAACTGATTGCTGCCAAGCATGCGCGTGTAGTTGAACTGGCCGTAGGCAAAACCGGCGTCGTAATCGAGTTGGTATTCAAGCCCCCGAAAACGCGTGGTCTCCAGGTTGTTCACATAGGCCGCACTGCCGATATTGACGTTGCCATAACCCGGCGGCTGCACGCCCAGGGCCATATAGGAAAAGTCATCGACCCGGGTGTTGAAGTAGGACACCTTCATGCCCATGCGATCATCGGAAAACAGCAGGTCTTCCTTGAGCACATTGAAGCCGACTTCCCACGCCGTGGACCGCTCCGGCTTCAGGTAAGGGTTGGGGAAAATCGACTCCGAACCGCCGCCGTGGGGCCGGCCACTGACCATGGTTTCGGTCACAGCCGGCGGGCGCCAACCCTTGCCATAGGTGGCGAAGAGTTGCAGCCACTCCACACCCGGCTTGACCGACAAGCCAAACGTCGGCGAAAAACGGCCCTCCTCGCGATCCACGTCATAAGTGGTGGGCACACTGATCTGGCGAGTGGTGCCAATGATGAAGGTACGGGTGTTCAAGCCGGTATCGCCGCGCAGCCGATAACGGTCATAACGCAAGCCGGCGTTGAGGTTCAGCCAACCGTCGTAGTCGAAGTCCAGGCGCCCGAACAGGCTGCCCATGGCGCGATCACCTTTGGGCGTGATGCTCTCTGCCGCCGAAGCCGTCAGCGCCGAGCCCGCCTCTACCCCCTGGTTGGAGTCCGGTCGGACCTTGTCGTAGAAAAATTCCAACCCATAGTTGGCCTTGAGGGTGGCCAGCTCCGTAAGGGCAAAGGTCGAGATGTTCTGCGCCTGCGCGCCGTAGGTATTGGTTTGATAGGTGACGTCGTAAGCCTTGTTGATACCCCGGGCCAGGGTGGATTGGTCGTTGCGGGTATCCACATGGTAGAGCTTGGCCTTGAAGTCGATCAGCGGGTTGTCTGGCGCATAGCTGTAATCGAGCGCGAAGTTCTGCGCCTTGACGTTGCTGCTGCCGAGCTTTTCCCATAACTGGGGCTTTTCGGCGGTCATCATATTGACGTCGTCGTAGTCGACCTCGGTGACCAGGTAGCTCAGTTGCAGGCGCTGCTCAACCGGAAGATTGAGCCCCAGCTTGAGCAAGCGTGAACGCATCACCGAGCCCGAATAGGCAACGGTGGTGTTTTTGATCCGCTCCTCACTCGCCGGCATGTACGCCGCGCCAGTACGCAACTCGCCAATGCTGCCCCGGGTACCGGGGTTGTAATCACCGAGGTGACGCTCGCTGGCGGCCACCAGCATGTCCCAGACATCGGTGCCCACCGCAAACGCCGAACTGCCGATAAAGTGCGTGCCGTTGCTGCGCCCACCCAGCCCCGAGGTGAGCCGAATGCGCCCGCCGATTTGCTTGCCATCCTTGAGCAGGTCAGCGGCTTCAAGCGTGCGGAAGTTCGCCACCCCGCCAATCACCCCCGCACCGCCCTGGGTGGAGGTCGCGCCCTTTTCGATCACCACCTCGGACAGCAACTCCGGGTCGACATACAGCGTGCCATTGCGTTGCTGGTGACCACTTTGCTGGTAATTCTGGCGCATGCCATCGACCGACATATTGACCCGGCCATAGTCCTGGATACCGCGGATATTCACCGACAACCCTGGGTCTTGCTGACTGACGGCGGAGTAGACGCCCGGCGCCTCTTCCAGCATCTCGGCGGCATGACGCGGCGGGTTGCGATCCAGCTGTTCGCGCCCCACCACACTCACCGCGCGCGGAGTTGAATACACCCAATCCTGCGGGTGCAGGCCGGTGACCGTGGTGGTGGCCAAGGCCAGGGCACCGGCCTGTTGCTCGACCCGGGTGAGGGTGACCTGGCGATCGCCGGTAAAGCGATACTCCACCGGGGCGGCACCCAGCAGGCGGCCCAGGCCTTCCTGCACGTCAAAGCGCCCCTTGAGCGCGGTGCTGCTCAGCCCGTGCAGACGCTGGCTGTCGAACAGCACTTGCAGGCCGGCCTGGTCAGCGAACGCCAGCACCGCACTGCCGAGGGATTGCGCAGGGATATCGAACGTCAACACGGCGGACTGAGCCGTGGCAGCTGGAGGCTGCGCATAGGCCGGTACGGCCACGGTGAACAACCCCAGGTGAATGGCCAGGGCTAAGCGGCTGCCGGTGGTACGCCCCTTGGTGAGTGCTGACATTGGTGGTGATCCCTGCGCTGAGCATTTTTTGTTTATGCGAATACTTCTCACCTAGCAAGACGTGCGAGGCGCGGGAAGTCAGTAATATTTTTTGCAGGAGCGAGCTTGCTCGCGAAGAACGTCAACGAAAACGCGGTGCCCTGGTATTTTCGCGAGCGAGCTCGCGCCTACAGGGGCATCGGTTTTTAACGGGGGAAGGTCAGTAGATCAGGCTGAGGCCAGCCAGCTCCACGCGTTGCACTTGAAGCTCTTGGGTCAGGGTGGCCAGGGCGCTGTCGAGCATGTCCAGGCGGAAGACGCCGCTGACTTCGCGCTCGCCCAGGTCCGCGTTAGCCAACACCACCCGCCCGGGGCGGTAACGGTTGAGTTGCTCGATGACCTTGGCCAGCGGCTGCCGGTCGAAGATCAACACACCACGGTGCCAACTGGTGGCGCGATCCACATCAAACTGATCCAGGCTGACCACCCCGTCCTGGGGGCTGTAGCGCGCAGCCTGGCCCGGTTGCAGGACCTGCTCGGCAGGGCCGTTTCTGGGTGACGCCGGCACTGACACTTCGACGCTGTGTTGCAGCACGCCCACCCAGGCCTGGCTCTCGCGCTCACGTTCGACCACAAACCGTGTGCCCAGTGCCCGGGTCTGGCCGCCGGCACTGTGCACCACGAACGGTCGGGTTTCTTCGCCGGCCATCGGCGCCACCTGAAAAATCGCCGAGCCCTGGAGCAGGTTGACGCCGCGCTGTACGCCGTCGTACTCAAGGCGAATGGCGCTACCGGAATCCAGCTCCACCACGCTGCCATCGGCAAGGTGCACCGTGCGCACTTCGCCTTTGTGGGTGACGTAGTCGGCCTGCAAGCGCAGCAAGGCATCCGGCCCGCGTACCCAGCCGATGCCCGCCGCCACCAGCACCAGCGCCACGGCGGCCGCACGTTGCCACGGCCTTCGACGTTTGGCGCGGCGCAAGGGTATAGCGGGCGCGGGCGGGCGCTGTCTGTGTACACCCTCGTCCTTGTGCACCTCGCCCAGCGCCGCCCAGGTCTGCTCGGCAAACCGCAGGGCCGCTTCGTGGCGGCTGTCGCGGGCGATCCACTGGCGCAGTTCGGCTTGTTCCTGTTCGCTCAAGGCACCGGCGTGCAGGCGCACCGCCCACTCGGCGGCCGCCTCGGTAATGCTGTGCTGTTGCGGTCCCTGGCTGTTCACGTGTGAATCTCGAATTCTCGTTATATAGACGCTGTGACGTCTGGCCTGGCGTTTTTCGGTAATTCATTCGTCGGATGGCGTCACCTCGCCTTCCTGCAAGCGCTGCATCACATAGGCCAGGGCCTTGGCCAGATGCTTTTGCACGCTGCTGTCGCTGATGTCCAGATGCCGGGCGACCTGAGCGTGGGTCATGCCTTCGATACGGTTCAAGCGGAAAATCTGCTGGGTGCGCGCCGGCAATTCCGAAAGCGCCTGCTTCAATGCCTGCCGCTGTTGCTGCGCCATTGCCTGAGCCTCCAACCCGGCCACGTCATCTTCAATCTCGGCCAGCGCCTCGTGGGGCACGGTGTCGGTCTTGCGCCGTGCTTCCTGGCGAATATGGTCGATCAGCAGATTGCTCGCCGTTCGATAGAGATAGCCCTGGGAGTTGTCGATACGCTCACCGGCCGGTTTTTCTGCCAGGCGCAGGAAGCTCTCCTGCACCAGGTCTGCGGCCAATTGCGGGTCCCGTACTCTGCGGGCCAGATACCCGCGCAGCGTATCAGCGTGCTTGAGAAACAGGCCCTTGAGATCCACGTCCGACAAACCGACTCCCTGGAATGTTAAGGAAACAGGCGGGCATCTTAAGCGTTGTCGAGAATGGTTTTCAATTGATATCTAATCCGATTGAGCCGAGCGTTTGCCTTGATTAAACGTTCGATCACCGAACAGATCCGCTGCCATCCATTGACCAAATTAACCAATCAGTACATTTTGACTCCACAACCAATAAGAACTGTGGAGAAGCCTCTATGCCGCCCATCGTGCTGGTGCTCAACGGCCCCAACCTCAACCTGCTCGGCACCCGCGAGCCTGCCACTTATGGCCATGAAACCCTGGCCGACATTGCCGCCCTGTGTGGCCGCAGCGCCGACAAACTCGGGCTGACCATCGAGTTTCGCCAGACCAACCACGAGGGCGAATTGCTCGACTGGATCCACGCCGCCCGCAACCGCTGCGCCGGTATCGTGATCAACCCGGCGGCCTGGACCCACACCTCAGTCGCGATCCGTGATGCCCTGGTAGCCAGTGAAGTGCCGGTGATCGAAGTGCATTTATCCAACGTGCATGCCCGTGAAGCCTTTCGTCATCACTCGTTTGTGTCACCGATCGCCAAGGCCGTGCTGGCCGGGTTTGGCAGCCATGGCTACCACCTGGCCCTGGAACATTTCAGCCATACGCTGAAGGGACGCACCTGATGAAACCACGCATTCTCGCCGGCCTGATCGGCGCCGGTATCCAGGCCTCACGTACCCCGGCACTGCACGAACAGGAAGGCGACGCCCAGGGCTTGCGCTACCTGTATCGCCTGATCGACCTGGAGCCGTTGCACCTGGACCTCAACGCCCTGCCGGAACTATTGCGGGCCGCCGAGCTGATGCACTTCACCGGGCTGAACATTACCTACCCGTGCAAGCAGGCGATCCTGCCGCTGCTCGATGAACTCTCCGATGAGGCCCGGGGCATTGGCGCGGTCAATACCGTGGTGTTCAAGGATGGCAAGCGCATTGGCCATAACACCGACTGCCTGGGGTTCGCCGAAGGCTTTCGGCGCAACTTGCACAACGTGCCGCGCCAACGCGTGGTGCAGATGGGCGCCGGTGGCGCGGGCGCGGCGGTGGCCCATGCACTGTTGGCAGAAGGTGTGGAGCAGTTGAGCATCTTCGACGTCGACCGCACCCGCGCCCAGGACCTTGTGGATAACCTTGCCCGGCAGTTCGGTGCCGGTAGCGCTCAAGTCGGCAGCCACCTGGAAAACGCCATGGCCGAGGCCGATGGCCTGGTGAACACCACGCCGATGGGCATGGCCAAGCTGCCCGGCACGCCGGTGCCAGCGGCGTTGTTGCGGGCCGAATTGTGGGTAGCGGAGATCGTGTACTTCCCGCTGGAAACCCAACTGCTGCGTGACGCTCGCGCCTTGGGTTGCCGTACGTTGGATGGCGGCAATATGGCGGTGTTTCAGGCGGTGAAGGCGTTTGAGTTGTTCAGCGGTGAAGTGGCGGATGCAGACAGGATGCTGGCGCATTTCCAGAGCATGAATATCTAGGGATGCAACCCCATCAAAATGTGGGTGTGCCCCAACGCTGTAGGAGCGAGCTTGCTCGCGAAAAACTCACAGGCGCCGCGTTCATTCAGCAAGCACGCGTTATCGTTGACGTTTTTCGCGAGCAAGCTCGCTCCTACAACATTGGGGCAAGCTGAATTCGGTCTTGAAAACGGGTGTTCTCAGGCTTGCAGGTAGCGCAGCACCGACTCGCAAATCATCTCCCGATGGCGCTGCTTGATCGCCTCATCCGACAGCTCGATCTGGAAAATCTCGCTGAAGGTGTGCCGGTTGGACACCCGATAAAAGCTGAACGAGTTGATCAGCAAGTGCACATCCAGCGGCTCCAGCCCTTCGCGAAACAGCCCCAACTCAGCCCCGCGGCGCAAGGTCTCCCCCAGCCCTTCCAGGATTTTGCTGTTCATCGCCTTGATGGTCTCGGTGCGCTTGACGTACTCGGCGTTGTGGATATTTTCGATGCTGACGATGCGCACGAAATCCACGTTCTGGTCGTGGTGATCGAAGGTGAACTCCACCAACCGGCGAATCGCCTCACGCGGCTCCAGAGCCGTGAGGTTCATGCGCGTTTCGGTGTTGCGGATATCGCCGTAGAGCTTCTCCAGCACTTCGACGTATAGCTGCTCCTTGCTGCCGAAGTAGTAATAGATCATGCGCTTGGAGGTATGGATGCGCTCGGCGATGGCGTCCACACGAGCGCCGGCCAGGCCCTGCTGAACAAACTCGACAATGGCTTCTTGCAGAATATTTTCGCGGGTCTTTTCCGGATTGTTCTTGCGACTCTTGCGCGGTGCGTCAGCTACCGCGGGGAGATCGGGACTCGAGGTCATGGTGCGCTCACGGCCATTGTTGTGCAGGCGCTGATTATGGGCCGCGGCGCTCCCCGAAGGAAGCACCCACCCTGCCCTTATAAACGGGCCTGGCGCACCGCACCGCTGCGTGACTTGGCCATCGCCGCCAGACGCACCGCCACGTTGGCCGCGCCGTAGCCGGCATAGCCGTGCTTGCGCTGGATGATCTCGAAGAAAAACCGCCCTTCGAACGGCTCGGTGTACACATGAAACAGCTCACCGCCCTGGGCGTCGCGGTCGTACAGCACGTTGTAGTACGCCAGCTCGCTGAGGAACTCATCGTCAAAGTCGAAGCGCGCCGCCAGGTCGTCGTAGTAATTGAGTGGGATATCCAGCAGCGGCACACCGGCTTCCTTGGCCCGGCGTACTTGCGCAAAAATGTCCGCGCAATCAAACGCAATATGGTGCACGCCCGAACCGCGATAGCTGGAGAGCGCGTGGGAAATCGCGGTGTTGCGGTTTTCGGAGATGTTCAGCGGCAGGCGGATCGAGCTGCAGCGGCTGCGCAATGCACGGCTTTTCACCAGGCCGTAAGGGTCGGGCAACACCACTTCATCGTCGGCTTCGAAATCCAGCAGGCTCTTGTAGAACAGCACCCAACTGTCGAGGCTGTCGGCCGGCAAGGCCATGGCCATGTGGTCGATGCGCAACAAGCCGCCGCTGGCGGGTGTGGCCGCCTGCAGGTTGAAATCGGTGTCGTACAGCCCGCCTTCGCTGGGGTCGACCAGGTAAATCAGGCTGCCATCCGGTGCACGCACGGCGGCCAATTCCAGCTCGTTGGGGCCGACCAGGCCGCGATAAGGCTGGCCCTTGTAGGCCACCGCCCGCTCCAGGGCCTTGGCACTGTCCTTGACCCGCACCGCCGTGGCACACAACGACGGGCCATGGGCCTCGAAAAAGTTGTGGGCGAAGGAATAGGGTTCGCAGTTGAGGATCAGGTTGATATCGCCCTGGCGCAACAGGCTCACATTCTTCGAGCGATGCTGGCCGGCCTTGGCGAAGCCCAGGCGCTCCAGCCAATTGCTCAGCTTGGCGCCGAGGCTTTCATCCACGGCAAATTCCAGGAATTCGATCCCGTCGTACTCGCTGGCCGCCGGGGTTTCAAACAGGATGTCCACCGGCGCTGCGGGTGCTTCTTGCGCCAGGCGCTGGCGGGTTTTCTCTTCCAGGTACAGCAACGAGCGCAAGCCGTCCGCCGCATTCGCGCGGGTGGGCGCGGCGCGGAAACCATCGTTGAAAATTTCCAGGGACAAGGGCCCGCTGTAGCCACTTTTGATGATCGGCGCGAGAAAGCCCGCCAGGTCAAATTCGCCCTGGCCTGGGAAGCAACGGAAATGCCGGCTCCACTCCAGCACATCCATGGCCAGGATCGGTGCGTCGGCCATCTGCACGAAGAAAATCTTGTCGCCCGGGATCTGCGCGATGGCACTCGGGTCGCCCTTGAGCGACAAGGTGTGGAAGCTGTCGAGCAACACACCGAGGCTTGGGTGGTCGACTTGGCGCACCAGGTTCCACACCTGCTGCCAGGTGTTCACATGCTTGCCCCAGGCCAAGGCTTCATAGCCGATGCGCAGGCCGCGCTTGCCCGCGTGTTCGGCCAGCAGGCTCAGGTCATCGAGCAGAATACGTTCGTCGCCCACGCTGTCGGCCGAGGCGTTACTGCACACCAGCACCAGGTCGGTGCCTAGCTCTTGCATCAAATCGAATTTGCGTTCGGCGCGCTCCAGGTTGCGCGCCAGGCGATCGCGGCGGCAGCCTTCGAAATCGCGAAACGGCTGGAACAGAGTGATGGCGATGCCCAGGTCGGCGCACATCTGCCTAACCTCGCGCGGGCTGCCGTCGTAATACAACAAGTCGTTCTCAAAGATCTCCACCCCATCAAACCCGGCGGCGGCAATGGCTTCGAGTTTTTCCGGCAGGGTGCCGCTCAAGGACACAGTGGCAATAGAACGTTGCATGGAAGACTCCCGGCAATTGTTGTTTGTGGCAAATTATTCGCCCCTAGCCTACAGGCAGCAATTAAAATGTACGAACCGGTTAGTTTTTGGTGCGATTATCGAACACTAAGCCCCTTTGGCGAATTGACGACTTTTTAACCACTGCGCACCATCGACCGGGCAATTCGTTCACGTAACAAAGACCCAGAACACACCATAAGAATTTCAAAAAACGGGTACAAACCTCATGCCTCTGCAAAATCCAGCCCTGGCCGCGCGCCCGGGCAACCCGCACGCCGGTATCGGCGACAAGATCCGCGGTGCCCTGGCCGTGGGTAAAACGCGCTGGGGCATGCTGGCCCTGGTGTTCTTCGCCACCACCTTGAACTACATCGACCGCGCCGCCCTGGGCGTGATGCAACCGATCCTCGCCAAGGAAATGAGCTGGACGGCGATGGACTACGCCAACATCAACTTCTGGTTCCAAGTCGGCTACGCCATCGGCTTTGTGCTGCAAGGCCGCTTGATTGACCGGGTTGGCGTCAAACGCGTGTTCTTCTGCGCCGTGCTGCTGTGGAGCCTGGCCACCGGCGCCCATGGCCTGGCCACCTCGGCGGTCGGCTTTATGGTCTGCCGGTTTATCCTCGGGCTGACCGAAGCGGCCAACTACCCGGCCTGCGTCAAGACCACACGTTTGTGGTTCCCGGCGGGTGAACGTGCAGTGGCCACCGGCATCTTCAACGCTGGCACCAACGTCGGCGCAATGATGACGCCGATGCTGCTGCCGTTGATCCTGCACGTGTGGGGCTGGCAGGCGGCGTTCCTGTGCATGTCGGCACTTGGCGGGATCTGGCTGGTGCTCTGGGGCTTGAAGTACTACAACCCGGAAGACCACCCCACCGTTAAACAATCCGAATTGGATTACGTGCAACAGGAAGTCGAACCGGAACAACCCCGTGTGCCGTTCAGCCGCATCCTGCGCATGCGCGGCACCTGGGCCTTCGCCCTCGCCTACTCGCTCACCGCGCCGGTGTTCTGGTTCTACCTGTATTGGCTGCCGCCGTTCTTGAACCAGCAATACAACCTGGGCATCAACGTGACGCAGATGGGCATTCCGCTGATCATCATTTACCTCACCGCCGACTTTGGCAGCGTGGGCGGCGGGATCCTGTCGTCATTCCTGATTGGCCGTGGGATGAACTCGATCAAGGCGCGGCTGTTGTCGATGCTGCTGTTCGCCTGCTGCATCGTCGGCGTGATCATGGCGGCCGGTTCCAGCCAGCTGTGGGTCGCGGTGTTTGCCATCTCCCTGGCCATCGGCGCGCACCAGGCCTGGACCGCCAACATCTGGAGCCTGGTGATGGACTACACGCCCAAGCACATGATGAGCACGGTGTTCGGCTTCGGCGGCATGTGCGCGGCCATCGGCGGCATGTTCATGACCCAGATCGTCGGCCACATCCTCACGGTAACCAACAACAACTACACGATCTTGTTCACCCTGATCCCGGCGATGTATTTCATCGCACTGGTGTGGATGTACTTCATGGCGCCGCGCAAGATCCCCACGGTAGACGTTTAACTAACGCCGCCGCTGCTGCCAGGCAGCGGCCAACCCGCTCATGCAGATCACCCCGATACCCACCACCGTGGTCATATCGGGGGTATGGCTGAACACCAGCCAGCCCAACAACCCCGCGAATACGATCTGGCAATAGCCAAACGGCGCCAGCAAGGCCGGCGCCGCGAAGCGGAACGCCTGGGTGAGCATCAGGTGCGCGGTCATCCCGCAGGTGCCCAGCGCCAGCATCATCACCGCGTGCCACAGCGTCGGCACTTGCCAGAAGAACGGCACCATCGCACTCATCACCAAGGTGTTGCACAGGCCGGCGAAGAAGTTGCTGGTGGTGGGGCTGTCGTATTGGCTGAGGATGCGCGTGAGCAACTGGTAGAAGCAGAAGAACAGCGCCGAGCACAGCGGCAGCAATACCGCTGGGGTAAACAACTCGCCGCCGGGGTGGATGATGATCACCACGCCGATAAACCCGCAGATCACCGCCAGCCACTGGCCACGGGTCACGTGCTCACCGAGCAACGGTACCGACAGCGCCGTCACCAGGATCGGCGCCAGGAAGTTCACCGCCGTGGCTTCGGCCAACGGGATGTAATGCAGCGCCGTGGTGAAGAACAGGCTGGTGCCCAACAGGCATAACGCCCGCACCACCTGCATGCCCGGCCGCTTGCTGCGCAACACACGCAGGCCCGATTGCGGCAGGAAGATCCCAGCCATCAGCAAGGTGTGCACCATGTACCGCGCCCACACCACCATCACGATCGGGTAAAACCCGGCCAGGTATTTGGACAAGGCGTCGTGGCTGGAGAACAGAAACGTCGCCAGCACAATCAGCAGGATGCCTTTGAACGGATGGTTGACGCCGGAGAGCGGGGTACTGACAGTCATTGAATTCTCTTGTGTGGCGAGCGGGACGCTGAGCACTGAACCAAGTAGCGCTCAACCCGGTAATCTAGCAGCCGGGCCGGAGTCTGCCCCAAGAGCATAACCAAACACCGGGCGAACAGCGCACTAAATCGATGGATCCGAGTCCAACGCTGCACGCTCGCCCCGGCGTTGCACACTTTTTAACCAAGGCCTTGCCGCTATGAAAAAAATCCTCTTTGCCCTGTCTGCCCTCGCCCTGCTCGCTGCCTGCGACAAAGCCCCGAAAGAAGCCCCCAAGCCCGCGCCCGCTTCCGTGCAAGCGACTCTGGTGCCAGAGACCCCGCCCACCGATAAATGGGTTGGCAAGTGGATCGGTGTCGAAGGCTTGCACCTGACCATCGCCAAAGACGACAGCATTGGCCGCGGCCACTACCTGCTGACCATGCAATACGGCCTCGATGCCGATGACGCTGGCACCTTCAAAGGTGAGGCCACTGACGACGGCATCGCCTTCACCCGCCCCGACGGCCCGCAGCTGTTGCGCGCTGGCGATGGCGCCGCCACCGGTTTGAAGTGGCTGGCAGATAAAAAAGACTGCCTGATCGTTGCTACTGGCGAAGGCTATTGCCGTTAATACCGACCATAATCAATCACGGTTAGCACACAGAGGATTGCTCCCATGCTATGGAAAAAAGGCCGACGCAGCGACAACGTGGTAGATGCCCGTAATGACAGTGGCGGCGGCGGTGGCGGTATGCGCTTCGGCGGCGGCAAGGGCCTGAGCCTCACGGCCATCGTGCTGATCGTCGGCATTGGCTGGCTGACCGGCCAGGACCCGATGCAGATCCTCGGCCAATTGACCGGCCAGATGGAACAGGCGCCGTCGGTCAGCACCCAGACGCGTCAGGCACCGCCGGCCAACGATGAGCAAGCCGACTTTGTGCGCGCTGTGCTGGGCGATACCGAAGACACCTGGGGCCAAGTGTTCCAGCAAAACGGGCTGGCGTATAAGAACCCGAAACTGATCCTGTTCCGTGGCCGGGTGAATTCAGCCTGTGGTGGCGCCACCTCAGCCAGCGGCCCGTTCTACTGCCCGGCTGACCAGCAGGTGTACCTGGACCTGGATTTTTTCCGGGAAATGTCGCAACGCTTCCAGGCCGCCGGTGACTTCGCCCAGGCCTACGTGATCGCCCACGAAATCGGGCACCACGTACAAACGTTGCTGGGCATCTCGTCCAAGATCCAGGCGGCGCGCCAACAGGGTCGGCAGATGGAAGGCGACGGTGGCCTGCTGGTTCGCCAGGAACTGCAAGCCGACTGCTTTGCCGGCGTGTGGGCCAACCATGCGCAAAAACGCCTGAACTGGCTGGAACCCGGCGATATCGAAGAAGCCCTGAACGCAGCCAATGCCATCGGCGACGACCGTTTGCAGCAGCAGGGCCAGGGGCGCGTGGTACCGGACTCCTTTACCCACGGCACCTCGGCCCAACGCGTACGCTGGTTCAAGACCGGCTTCGCCCAGGGCCAGATCACTCAATGCGATACCTTCGCGGCCAAGAGTCTCTAAATGATCAAACGATTGGGGTTACTGCTGGGTATGCTCGTGTCCTGTTGCACCTTCGCGGCCGAACACGGCGTCAAGGTGGTCAGCCCCGATCGCTTTCATCTGGAGGCCGGCGACCTCAGCCTGGGCCTGAGCCAGGATTGGCGCCAACCGCTGCCCAAGGTCACGCGCGCATTGATCATCGTGCATGGCCGCCTGCGCAATGCGCAAACCTACCTGCAAAGCGGCATCGACGCCGCCGAGCATGCCGGGGTGGGCGGCAGTACGCTGGTGATCGCACCGCAGTTTCTCAATCAAGCCGACGTGAAGCGCAACCACCTGAGCAACGACGTATTACGTTGGAAGGGCAACGACTGGATGGCCGGCGACGCGTCCACCGGCCCAGGGCAGATCAGCTCTTATGGCGCTCTGGACCAGATCATCAAGCACTTGGGCAACCGCAAACTGTTCCCGGCGCTGAAAGAAATCGTGGTTGCCGGGCATTCTGGCGGTGGCCAAGTGGTGCAGCGCTTCGCCCTCACCGGCCACGACCACCCGCTGCTGAACACCGAAAGCATCCGCCTGCGGTATGTGGTGGCTAACCCGTCGTCCTATGCGTACTTCAGCCCGCAACGCCCGGTGAAGTTCGATGCGACCAGTTGCCCAGGCTTCAACGACTGGAAGTACGGCATGCAAAACCTGCCGGATTACGTGGGTGACCGAGGCGCCCAGCAACTGGAACAGGCCTACGTGTCACGGGATATCACTTACCTGCTGGGCCAGCAGGACACCGACCCCAACCACCCGGCGCTGGATAAAAGCTGCGAAGCCGAGGCCCAGGGTGCGTACCGGCTGATACGTGGGCACAACTACTTTGACTATCTCAAGCAGCGGCATCCGCAGTTGGCTCACAGGCTGGTAGAAGTGCCGGGGGTGGGGCATGACGGGGACGAGATGTTTACCTCGCCAGAGGGAGAAAAGGTGCTGTTCGCCCAGTAATCACTGACGAAACCCAATAAAAATGTGGGAGCGGGCTTGCTCGCGAATGCGGTGCACCAGTCAACCTATCTGGCGACTGACACTCTGCATTCGCGAGCAAGCCCGCTCCCACAATTGGATTTGCGCTAGCCGATTCAAATCATTCGGCGCAGCGCCGCACAATCCTCGGCATGCCAATCCGCCAATTCCGGCCACGGGTTCTCCGGCAAGTTCACCAACACCGTCTTGGCCCCCGCTGCCCGACCACAATCCAGGTCAAAGCGATAATCCCCAACCATCACCATCTGGCTCGGTGCTACGTCCCAAGCCGCCGCCAGCTTCAGTAACCCACCCGGATCCGGCTTGTGCGGCGCATCATCGCGCCCCAGCACATCCTCAATGGCAAAGCAGTCCGCCAGGCCTATCGCCTCCAGGGTGATATGCGCCAGCTCCCGCGCATTGCGGGTCAGGATGCCCAGGCGATAACCGCGAGCGGCCAATTCCTGTACCAGCTCCACCGCGCCCTGCGCCGCCACCGAACCCAGGGCCAGCTCGCGCTCGTGCTCCAGCAACCAGGCATGCTTGGCCGCGGCCTCCTGCGCCGGCAAGGCCGCCAAGTGCGTGAGGATGTCGTCTTCGGGTGGAATGTCCAGCGCCTCGCGGATAGCCGCAAAGTCATGCACCGCCACCGTGAGCGTGCCGTCCATGTCGAACACCCAGTGCTTAACGTCGCAGAGGCTCATGCCCAATCCTTGCGATGGCGGATCAAACCTTCCTGGGTCACCGACGCCACCAATTGCCCGGCGCGGTTGTACACGCTGCCCCGGGAGAAACCCCGGGAGTTGCCGGCCCACGGGCTGTCCATGGCGTACAGCAACCAGTCATCGGCACGCAGGTCGGCGTGGAACCACAGCGCGTGATCGAGGCTGGCGACCTGCATGTCTTTCTGCCACACAGTCTTGCCATGGGGCAGCAACGAGGTGGTCAACAGGCCGAAGTCCGAGGCATAGGCCAACAGGTATTTATGCAGCGCCGGCGTGTCCGCCAAGGCCCCGTCGGCACGAAACCACACGTACTTGACCGGGTCGGACGGCTGCGGGTTGAACGGGTCTTTTTCGGTGACCGGGCGCACTTCGATGGGCTTGGGGCACAGCAGCTTGTCGCGCATGTGCTCGGGGATCAGGTGCGCACGCTGCTGGGTCAGCTCCAGCTCCGACGGCAGGTTTTCCGGGCCCACTACCACCGGCATGGTGGTCTGGTGCTCAAAGCCTTCTTCGTCGTACTGGAACGAGGTCGTGCAGGTGAAGATCGGGTTGCCCTTTTGAATCGCGGTGACACGACGCGTGCTGAAACTGCCGCCATCGCGCACGCGGTCCACCGAGTACACCACCGGCAAGGCCGCATCGCCAGGGCGCAGGAAATAACCGTGCAGGGAATGCACATGCCGCGCTTCGTCTACGGTCTGGCTGGCCGCTGACAGCGACTGGCCGAGCACTTGGCCGCCGAACAACTGGCGAAAGCCCAGGTCCTGGCTGCGGCCGCGAAAGAGGTTTTCCTCGATCGGCTCCAGGGTCAGCAAGTCCACCAGATCTTCCAATACTTGGCTCATTGAAACTCTCCTCAAAGCAAAACGGTATCTACCTGTAGGAGCGAGCTTGCTCGCGAAGGTCGTTAACGATGACGCAGCGCTTCTGGTTTACCGCAGCGCTCTTGCGTTCTTCGCGAGCAAGCTCGCTCCTACAGGTTTCTGTTGAGCATGACCGCCTGCTTATCCGTGCAGCGTGTCCAACCATTGGGCGCGGGTGATGCGGTATAAAACATGAGGGCGCAGCGGGTCACCGGCTGCGACTTTCGGGTGTTCAAAATCTGCCTGCGGATCGTAATGCATACCGATGGCCTGCATGACTTTTTGTGAGGGCAGATTGCTCTCGGTGGTGAAAGCCAGGATTTCGTCCAGTTGCAGGCGGTCAAAACCACAGCGCAACGCCGTCCAGGCGGCCTCACTGGCATAACCCAGGCCCCAATGCTCACGGGCCAGGCGCCAGCCGATTTCCACCGCCGGGGTAAAGCCGGCTTCGAAGCTGACATTCGCAAGGCCCGTCAGGCCGATAAACTCACCGGTGTCCTTGCGCTGCAAAGCCCAGAAACCAAAGCCATATTCAGCAAAATGCCCGCGTATCCGGCCGATCAGCGCCGCGCTTTCCAAGTGGCTCAATTGCGCCGGGAAGTAGCGCATCACCTGCGGGTCGGCGCACATGCGCGCAAAGTCCGGCAAGTCGCTGTCGCGCCATTGGCGCAGCACCAAGCGTGCACTTTCCAATTCCAGTATCGGCTCCATGGGTCCCCCTGCCTTGCCATGTGCGTGAGTGTACAGCGCTGTTAAGATCCTTCGCAGGTTCCCGTCAGAAAATCCCATGCCCTTGCCATTGATCTACCACGAAGACTACAGCCCTGAGTTCCCGGCGGACCACCGGTTCCCCATGGACAAGTTTCGCCTGTTGCGTGACCACCTGGTGGACAGCGGCCTCACCGAAGACAGCCAATTGCTGCGCCCGTCGCTGTGCCCGGCAGACATTTTGGCCCTGGCCCATGAACCTGGGTATATCGAACGCTACATGGGCGGCGAACTGTCCCGCGAAGACCAACGCCGCCTCGGCCTGCCCTGGAGCGAAGCCCTGGCCCGGCGCACGGTGCGGGCGGTGGGCGGCTCGATCCTGGCGGCTGAACAGGCCCTGGAACATGGCCTGGCCTGCCATTTGGCGGGCGGCACCCACCATGCCCATTACGATTATCCGGCCGGTTTCTGCATTTTTAATGACCTGGCGGTGATCAGCCATTACCTGTTGGCCAGCGGCCGGGTCAATCGTGTGCTGATCTTCGATTGCGACGTGCACCAGGGCGACGGCACTGCACGCATCCTGCACGACACGCCGGATGCCATCACCGTGTCGCTGCATTGCGAAAAGAACTTCCCGGCCCGCAAGGCCCAGAGCGACTGGGATATCCCGCTGCCCATGGGCATGGGCGATGCGGACTACCTCAAGGTGGTGGATGACGCGCTCAACTACCTGCTGCCGCTCTACCAGCCAGACCTGGTGCTGTACGACGCCGGCGTGGATGTGCACAAGGACGACGCCCTTGGTTACCTCAAGCTGACAGACGCCGGCGTCGCCGCCCGTGATGAAAGCGTGATGCGCCACTGCCTGGGCCGCGACATTCCAGTGATGGGCGTCATCGGTGGCGGCTACAGCAAGGACCGCCCCGCCCTCGCCCGCCGCCACGGCATCTTGCACCACAGCGCACAACGGGTATGGACGTCATCAGGCTGTCATTGAAGTGTGAGCGTTACCCACAATGCCTGTGGAACGGCCTGTGGATAACTTGAGCGTAAGCGGCTGCAAGCGTTTGGCCGTATGGCCTGTAGGAAAGTGTACGTTTTTTGATCAGGCAGCGCCGTCGTGGTCGGGTAGAATGCTCGGCCTATTCATATCACCGTAGCCCTGCCCATGCCTCAGACTTCTGTCCACCACGTCTCCATTATCGGCGGTGGCCCCGCCGGGCTGATGGCCGCCGAAGTCTTGAGCCAGGCGGGCGTGCGCGTGGACCTGTACGACGGCATGCCATCGGTGGGGCGCAAGTTCCTGCTGGCAGGCGTGGGCGGCATGAATATCACCCACTCCGAGGCGTACCCGACGTTTCTGTCGCGCTATGCCGAACGCGCCCCGCACATGGCACCGCTACTGCGCAGCTTTGGCGCCGAGGCGTTGTGCGAATGGATTCATGGCCTGGGCATTCAAACTTTTGTCGGCACCTCTGGCCGCGTATTTCCTACCGATATGAAAGCCGCGCCCCTGTTGCGCGCCTGGCTCAAGCGCCTGCGGGAGCAAGGTGTGGTTATCCACACCCGGCATCGTTGGACGGGTTGGAATGCCGAGGGCGATTTACTTATCCACAGCCCGGAGGGCGAAAAAGTTGTCCACAGCGACGCCGTGCTACTGGCCCTGGGCGGCGGCAGTTGGTCGCGCCTGGGCTCCGACGGTGCGTGGCTTAACCTGTTTGAAGGCAAAGGCCTGCCCTATGTGCGGCTGCAACCGACCAACTGCGGGTTTGAAGTGTCGGCATGGAGCGAGTTGATGGTCAGCAAATTCGCGGGCGCACCGTTGAAAAACGTCGCCATTGGCTTGGCAGACGACAAACCTCGGCTGGGCGAGTGTGTGATCACTGCCACCGGTATTGAAGGCAGCTTGATCTACGCCTTGTCAGCGCCGATTCGCGAAGCGATCAACCGCGACGGTGCGGCCACGGTGCATATCGATTTGCTGCCCAGCAAGCCGTTGGACAAGGTGCAGGCCGCATTGGCCAAGCCCCGTGGCTCGCGGTCGATGAGCAAGCATTTGCACAGTCAGTTGGGATTGGATGGCGTGAAGGCGGCGTTATTGCGCGAGCTGACGCCCGCTGAACACTTCACCGATCCGGCGCAATTGGCGGTGGATATCAAAGCGTTGCCGCTGACGCTGGTGAGGACGCGGCCGATGGATGAGGCGATCAGCACGGCCGGTGGTGTGCCGTTTGAAGCGCTGGATGAGCGGTTGATGCTCAAGCCATTGCCTGGGGTGTTCTGTGCGGGGGAAATGCTCGATTGGGAAGCGCCGACCGGTGGGTATTTGCTGACCGGCTGTTTTGCCAGTGGCCGGGCGGCTGGGCTGGGGATGTTGGAATGGCTTAACCGCTGAGCGCTGCGGTGGACTTAAGGCCGCCATCGCAGGCAAGCCAGCTCCCACCTTTGACTGTGTTCACAATTCAAAAGGTGGGAGCTGGCTTGCCTGCGATGAGGCCATCAGCCACAGCGCAAAATCACTTCTTCTTACGCGGCCCGGTATTAAACACCGGCACCTTGCGCACCGGCTTGATCGAAGGCTCAGCTGGGGCCACTTCCCCACTGTCCACCCACTTGCCCAGGTTGCGCTTGCCGCCACCGCCAGAGGCCTTAGGCTTCTTCGGCTTTTTCGGTTTCTTCACCACCTGCCCGCTGGCATCGGTATCCGGCACGCGGTGCTCGGGCTCGAAGTCCGGTTCCATTTTGCGCGTGAGGGTCTGGCGGGTCAGCATCTCGATGGCCGAGAGCATGTTCACCTCATCGGCACACACCAGGGAAATCGCCTCACCGGTGTTGCCCGCACGCCCGGTACGGCCAATGCGGTGGATGTAGTCTTCGGCCACGATCGGCAGGTCAAAGTTGACCACCAGCGGCAGGTCTTCGATATCCAGGCCACGGGCCGCCACATCAGTAGCCACCAGGATCTGCACGTCGCTGGCCTTGAAGCGGTCCAGTGCGCGTTGGCGGGTGGCTTGGGGTTTGTCGCCATGGATGCCGTCGGCGTTGATCCCCAGGCCCTGCAACTTGTCCACCAAGGCGTCTACGCCGTTGCGGGTCTTGGCGAACACCAGCACTTGCTTCCAACGGCCCTTGCGCATCAGGTGCACAAACAGTTCCGGCTTGCGCTTCTTGTCCACCGGCACCACCCACTGCTTGACGGTGTTGGCGGCGACGTTGCGCGGGCTGACTTCGATGCTCAGCGGGTCGTTGAGCATTTGCCCGGCCAGCAGGCGGATGTCATCGGAGAAGGTCGCGGAAAACAGCAGGGTCTGGCGCTTTTTCGGCAACATGCGATAGATGTTCGCCAGTTCTTCGGAGAAGCCCAGGTCGAGCATACGGTCGGCTTCATCCAGCACCAGGGTTTGCAGCTGGTTGAGCTTCAGCGCGTTCTGGCGGAACAGGTCGATCAGGCGTCCAGGGGTGGCGACCAGAATGTCCACACCCTTGCGCAGCTTCATCATCTGCGGGTTGATGCTCACGCCGCCGTACACCGCGTAAGTGGTCAGCGGCAGGTGCTGGGCGTACTCGGCAACGCTGGCGTGAACCTGCTCGGCCAGTTCACGGGTGGGGCACAGGATCAGCGCACGCGCCGAGTTGGCGGCGACTTTCGGCCCTTCCATGGTCAACAGTTGCAGCAGCGGCAAAGCGAAACCTGCGGTCTTGCCGGTGCCGGTCTGGGCCGCGGCCATCAGGTCGCGACCGGCCAGCACGGCCGGAATGGCTTGGGCCTGCACCGGCGTCGGGGTCTGGTAGCCAAGCGTCTCAAGGGCGCGCAGCAAGGGTTCGATCAGGCCAAGGGTGGCGAAAGTCATGTAGTTACCGTAGGAAAAATTCAGCGCAAGGGCGTAATGCGCGGCAGTTTACCTTATTTCGGGTTTGGGCTTGCGCCATTGGGGCAGGCTGATCAGCAACACCGCGCTGATGATCACCAGCATTGCCAGGGCTTCTTCCAGGCCGATGCTCTCACCCACGAACACAATCCCCAGTAACACGGCCACGGCCGGGTTCACATAGGCATAGCTGGTCGCCGCCGCCGGGCGGACGTGCTTGAGCAAGTACATATAAGCGTTGAAGGCAATGATCGAGCCGAACACCGTGAGGTACGCCAGGGCCAGCCAGCCTTCCAGCGGCGGCATGGCCTGCAGGTGCTCGCCAGACAATGCGCTGACGATCAGCAGCGCCACGCCAGCCACGAGCATTTCCGCGGCGCTGGCCATCGCGCCTTGGGGCAGCGGCAAGTGGCGGCTCCACACCGAGCCGAAGGCCCAGGACGCCGCCGCCATCAACAGCAACACCGCGCCCAGTGGGCTCGACTGCAAGGTACTGCCCATGTTGAGCATGGCAATGCCGATGATCCCCAGCAGCACCCCGGCCCATTCCAGCCGTGTATTACGTGCGCCCCAGAAAAACCCACACAGCAAGGTAAACAGCGGCACCGTCGCCACCGCCAGCGCGGCCACGCCGGATGACACGCCCATATGTTCGGCCACACTCACGCCACCATTGCCCACGGTGAGCAGCAAAATGCCGATCATCCCGGCCGCCTTCCACTGCGGCCAGGTCGGCGCCGGCACCCCGCGCCACCTGAGAAAGCCGTACATCAAGGCGCCCGCCGTGCAAAACCGAATGCCCGCCAGCAACAACGGCGGCCAGTACTCCACGCCAATGCGGATCACCAGGTAGGTGGAACCCCAGATCACATACAACGCAAAAAAGGCGGCGATCAACGGTAAGGGAAAGCGACGTGGGCCAGGCATTGGGCGGCTCTATGACAGGAAATGGGAGACTTATTCTAGAAACGAAGGTGGATAAACTTAAGTTACAAAACCTGTTTAAAACGCCAATACACTTCTCAAACCATGGTTATCAAGGCTATAAACCGTGCTTTCGAAAGCGATGCGCAACCGGAGCCTTATCATGGACAAATACGACCGCATGCTCCTCAGCGCCCTGCTTGAAGATGGCCGCGCTTCCTACGCGCAACTGGCACGCACCGTAAACCTCTCCGCCCCCGCCGTGGCCGAACGCGTGGCCAAGCTTGAGGCCAGCGGCGTGATCACCGGGTACCAAGCCAAGGTGGATTTATCCAAAGTGGGTTTGCCGATTCAATGCGTGATCGAGTTGCGGCTGACCAACCATGGCAGCCAAAAGGTGTACGACGCCCTGGCGGAAATACCCGAACTGACCGAATGCCACCGCGTCACCGGCGACCCGTGCGTGATCATGCAAGCGGCGGTGGGCTCGATGCCCGAGCTGGAAAACCTGATTAATCGGGTAGCGAAGTTCGGCTTCAGCAAGACCTCGATTATTTTGTCCAGCGCTATAGAGCGGCGGGTGCCGTTGGGGCAGTTGGACACCAATGGCAAAAATGGTGGCTGAGCGATCGCCATCGCAAGCAAGCCCGGCTCCCACAGGGATCGCGTACTGCCAACTGTGGGAGCTGGCTTGCCTGCGATGGCGTCAGTGGCCTCACCGAAGAGTCGAACGCTGGACGATCAAATCGACTATCTGCTCGATGGTCGTGATGTGATCCCAATCCTCCTGCGTCGCTTGCAGCTTGAACTGCCATTTGATCTGCATGACAAAGCACGTCAGGTCGTCATCAATGATGTCGAAGTCATGGATGAAATCGGTTTGCTCCGTCACATCGCTTCGGTCGATAAAGCCGATGATATCGACGAATAGCTGGATCACTTTTTCGCTGATGACGGCTCTGGTCAGGCTACCTTCCATTTCTCGCCTCATAGGCACACTTACCAATACTGACTAGGTCAAAGACTGCAAGCCCGGCAGCGACGAAGGGGATGCCTCGCCCGATGATGCCAAATACCCGGACGGTGCCAAACGTTGCCTTTGCCATTCTGGCCATGGTGGGTTGCCTGATCAATGTACGAGGAAAAAAGCGCATGCCGATCAGGCTAGCCAGGTTCGTGGTTTTGCTGGAGCCGACGTGAACCCAAGCACCCACCGCAATTTTGCTTATCGGTATGCCCGCCGCGCCAGTGATCACGGTGGCTGCCGTGAGGCCGTAGTGTTGCTGTGTACATTTCCAGAGTTCATCAAACGTCGTATCCGGCACAGCGGGGTCAGCATGAATCGGCTTGAGTAACTGGTAATGAGGGCCATGACTCCAACCTGGCGAACTCGGCAACACCATGACTGCCGGGCAGCTTGTCATCGTGTTGCCCACATGAAATGCCATGCTTGAACTGGAGCCCAGATCAATGCCATTTGATTCAAGTTCCAACTTGCTTCGCATAATCGCTGTATGAAGATCGCTTTCCTGCATGACTGTAATCCCTGTGCATGAGTGACAGAGGGGATGGTAGGTCGCAGTAAGACGCGATAGAGGAGTAAAGAGGAAAACCAGAAAGGTCCTAGGTTATAGCCGGATTTGGCCTACCGACCATTCAGCGCTCAGGTGAAAGAGACCTCAAAACCTCCGTGTTTCAGTGGCCAGCAAGACCGATCCCTTTCATTTGCGGGACGTTTCCGAGAGAATTCCACGGCCTTGTTTCCGTCGGATTCGGTAGCTAGTCTCGCCCTGTCATCGAATGTTCGGTGACCGGACGTGCAAGTCCGACGACGGTAATATGCATAGCCTTAACTCTCTACGCCTGGGTTTTATCTCAGGCGCTAAGTGTCATGGCAGCTGTACGCGGGAGATCTTCGGATCTACCGGACTCCGTCTCGGTCTTGCACACCTGCGTACTGCTGCCACCCTAATTCGTGTGCAAGCGAACGGTTGCAGCTTCTTACCTGACGGAGAAGTTTCACCATGGTCAAAAAAGTCACCCCCGATCCACCCCAGCCCAAAACCGACTTCCTCAGCGAAGACGCCCTGCTCCACCGTCGAGCCATCGACTATTACCTCAAGGCATCCGCCCCGGATGCGCCGATCTTTATCCTGAATGACAACCTGAGCTTCGAAGACGCCCTGGCCCATGCGGCGGAGTTGTTGCACTGCGCGGTGGAGACAGCGAATGCGTCGGGTGAGGTGATGAAGGCGCCGCAGCGGGCGGTGATGCATTTGGTGGAGATGGCGAAGGGGGTGGTGGACCAGGCGCTGGAGTGCGCACAGCCTCGATAGGCCACGCATAACCCCATGTGGGAGCGGGCTTGCCCGCGATAGCGGAGGGTCACGCAATAAATGGCTGGCTGATACACAGCTATCGCAGGCAAGCCAGCTCCCACATTGGAACTTCAGTGTTCTTGAGGGGGTGGCTGGATCAGAACCCGCGATGTTTCTTCAGGTGTTCATTGATCTTCGCCGCCGGCACTTTCTGCAAGGTGCACAACAGGTCATGGGACAGTTCACGCAGGCCGTGAGTCTGGCGCAGTTCCTGGGCCAGGTGCGCCGTGAGGTTGGCGGCCATTTCCGCGTCCGCCAGCGCCCGGTGAGCCTGGCCGGTGTGGGGCAGTTTGGCGTAGGCGTTGAGGGTGCCGAGCTTGTGGTTGGGCGCCGCTGGCATGAGGCGGCGGGCCAGGAGCAGGGAGCAGGCGAATTTCTGCAGGCGGGTGCGGCGGATCAGGCCGAGCTCAAAGTCCCAGAACTTCTGGTCGAACGCGGCGTTGTGCGCCATCAAGGGCGTGGGGCCGACGAACTCATTGACCTCGTTCATCACCCGCTCAGCCGGTGGCGCGCTGCGCAGCATGGCGTTGCTGATGCCGGTGAGCTGTTCGATAAACGCCGGTATGCGCACGCCAGCGTTCATCAGGCTCTGGTAGCGGTCCACGATTTGCCCGCGCTCAAGGATGACCACGCCAATCTCCGTGGCCCGGCAGTGGCTGCTGGGGGTGATGCCGGTGGTTTCAAAGTCGATGACCGCTATACGTTCCAAACCTGTTCCAACTCCGTTCTACGATCTATTTGAGCAACAACGCGCCTTCGATCGGCACATAGTGACTGGCGGCGCGTATCAATGAGTTGGCCGTCAGCCCCGGCACGCCGTAGGCCACGGCCCGCACGCCATGCTTGTGGATGATGCGCTCGAGCAGCATGTCGAAATCACCGTCACCGGAGGCCAGCACGACTTCGTCGACATGGTCGGCGGCGTCCATGATGTCCAGCGTGATGCCCACGTCCCAGTCGCCCTTGGCCGAGCCATCGCTGCGCTGGATATACGGCTTGAGTTTTACCGTAAAGCCCAGGTTGCGCAGGATCTGCTGGAATTGCTGCTGCTTGCTGTCGCCGCGGTCGATGGCATAGGCGTACGCCTCGACAATCTGCCCGCGCGCGCTGATGTCAGCCCACAGGGCGGCGTAGTTGAAGTGGCAACCATAGGCCTGGCGCACGGTGTAGTAGAGGTTTTGCACATCGGCGAACACCGCAATTTTTTTCACCGCACTTCCTCATGGACAGCCAGGCGCCAGCGCCCGGAAAGGGCGCCAGTATGCCAGCCAAGGGAGTGTTTCCGGGAAAAAATCAGACCGGAGCGCCGCAGCGTTCCGGTCTGCGTGGGTCAGACGAAAGAATCGTCGTCGCCAAAGGATGAGGAATCGTCCGAATAATCGCTGTCGGTGTTATCGCTGCCCCAGCGGTCATTACCGGCGAACTGCTGGTCGTCGTTGCCCCAGTTGCCTTGATCGCTGGCCGGTGCCGGTTGTTCGATGATCTCTTCCACCACCTGGGGCTGCGAGTTGTGATGGAACAGGCTGCTGATCCCTTCGGCCAGCAACACACCACCGGCCACGCCGGCGGCGGTCTTCATGGCGCCACCGAGGAAACCACTGCCGGCTGGTGCGGCGACCGGTGCTTGAGGTGGCTGGTAGTTCTGTTGCGGCGCTGGCTGGCCAAAAGCGGGCCGCGCCGGCTCACGCCAGCCGCCACCTGAGTTGCTCGGCGCAGGCTGTGGGTCACGGGAGCTGCCGCCAAAGATGCTCGACAGGAACCCACCACCGCTGGCCGGCGCAGGTTGCGTGGCCTTGGCCCGTTGCAGCTCGTCCTGCAATTGCTGGATCTGCTGGGCCTGTTGCTTGTTCTGCGCGTCGAGGCTCTGCAGCGCATGTTCCTGCACCAGAATCGACTGGGTCATGTAGTAGCCGACGGCGGGTTGACGAGCCATATGCTCCTTGATCCGCGCTTCGGCCTGGGCGTCGCGGGGGGCTGAGTCCGTTTCGGCTTGTTGCAACCGTGAAAACAGTCCATCGATCAGGGTTTGCTCTTCGCTGTTCATGGCGACCTCGTAGATTGCCGATAAAAAATTCTCGTCCCGCCTGTGATCAGGCCAGGGGCGTTTCAGTTATGGGGATGTTACGAGTTGTTTCAATGGTCTTTACTCAAGGTTTACGTTTGCGCCCCTTTGAGCCTGATCGGTTAAAGTGTCGCCCTCTGCTTCCAGGCCTGTGATGACCCTGATGAATCCGTTAGACGTTTTGCGCGACTCTTTCCGCTTTACCCAGCGCAACCTGGGCGCCATCGTCCAGCTATGCCTGCCATTGGTGATCCTCGAAGCCTTGCTGCAACAGGTGCTGGACCACACGCTGGGCCCGGATGCGTTTCCCGGCTACAGCGTGGTCGTGGGTTTGTTGGTGTACCCGCTGTACACCGGCGCCTTGATCCTGTTTCTCGACGCCCGCACCCGGGGCGAGTCGCCGCGCACCAAGGATGTGTGGGCCATGGCCTTGAGCCTGTGGCCGCGTTTTGCCCTGCTGACGGCCATGAGCACCTTGCTGATTTTGCTGGGGCTGTCGCTGTATTTCCTGCCGGGCTTGTGGCTGATGGTGGTGTTGGCGTTTGCCGAATACCTGCTGGTATTGCGCGGCATGCCGGCGTTAGCGGCGATGAAAGAAAGCCTGCGCCTCACCCGTGGGCATTTCTGGCGCATCCTGGTGTGCCTGCTGTGCGTGATGACGCCGTTGTGGCTGCTCAAGGGCGCCAGCGTAGCGGCGTACCCTGAGCCGGCGCCGTTGCTGGGGCTGCTGATGGACAGCGCCCACAGCTTCCTGCAACTGTTTACCAGCGTGGTGTTGTTCCGTTTATTCATGCTGATCGGTGGCGACGCCGACGTGCGGTGATATGCTCCGTGGCTCTTCTGACACGCACATAAGCCGAGCCGATGACCCGTTTATTGCGCATCACCCTGTTGAGCCTGTTGATCATCGCCGGCCTGCTGGCCGCGCTGATCTACAGCCTGACCTGGCGCCCTGCCGACAAAGAGACCCTGCCTGTCAGCTGCGTGGCACCCCGCGCGCCGACGCTGTTGCCGGGGCAGGCGCTCAAGGTCATGACCTGGAATGTGCAATACCTGGCGGGCAAGAACTACGTGTTCTGGTACGACACCCCGGATGGCAGCGGCCCGGACGATCGCCCCACCGTCGAAGACATGGCGTTCAGCCTCGACGAAGTGGCGCGGGTGATTCGCGACGAACAGCCTGACGTCCTGCTGTTGCAGGAAGTCGACGAAGGCGCCAAGCCTTCCCACTATCAGGACCAGCTTGCGCTGTTGCAGGAGCGCCTGGTGGATCTGTACCCGTGCAGCACTCAGGCGTTCGACTGGAAGGCCGACTTTGTGCCCAGCCTGCCTATCTTCGGCAGCGTCGGGCGCAAGCTGGCGACACTCAGCCGCTACCAGATCGAGCACGCCGAACGCCTGCAACTGCCGGCCGCCGAAGCCAACTTCATCAGCCGCCAGTTCCAGCCTAAACCTGCGTTGCTGCTCACTTACCTGCCCTTGAGCGATGGCGGCCAACTGGCCGTGCTCAATACACGCCTGGACGGCGGCGCACCTGGCCGCTCGGCCGCGCAACAACAGGTGCAAGCCACAGCCAAACTGCTGGATAAATTCGAAGGCCGGGGCACGCCCTGGTTGATCGGCGGGGATTTCAACCTGCTGCCACTGGGCCAATACCTGCGCCTGGACGCCGCTAAGCGTGGGCAGTATTCGCCGGACAGCGAGTTGCACCTGCTGTGGGACAAGTACCCGATGATCCCGCGCAATAGCGAATCCAGCGGGGTTGATCGCGAAAAATGGCTGACGCACTTCCCCAACGACCCAAGCCTGGACGGGCCGGATCGCACCTTGGATTACCTGTTCTACAGCCCGCGCATCAAGCGGGTAGAGGCAAAGGTGAGGCAGGAAGACACGTTGCGCATCTCCAACCATTTGCCGGTCATTGCCCGCTTCCTGTTGCCTGCCGCGCAATGAGCGTTGACACGCCCCCCCTGTGGGAGCGGGCTTGCTCGCGAAGGCGTCGTGTCAGCTAATACATGCACTGGCTGACACACCGCCTTCGCGAGCAAGCCCGCTCCCACCTATTGGATCTTTGTCGTTAGGGTTTGCGAGGCTTGATCCGAGCCGTCGCTTCGGCCACCAACGGGTCATCCGGCCAGTAATGCTTGGGGTAGCGCCCTTTCAAATCCTTCTTCACCTCGGCGTAGGTACTGCGCCAGAAGTTCGCCAAATCCTGCGTGACCTGCACCGGCCGCCGCGCCGGGGACAGCAGGTGCAGCTTCACGGCCAGGCGCCCGCCGGCAATGCGCGGGGTGTCTGCCAGCCCGAACAATTCCTGCAAGCGCACTGCCAAAATCGGCGGCTGCTCGCTGTAGTCCAGGCGCACTGAGGAGCCCGACGGCACTTTCACATGCTGCGGCGCCAGCTCTTCCAGGCGTTGGGGCAAGGGCCAGGGCAGCAGGTTGTGCAGGTAGCTGGAAATATCCAGATTGGCGAAATGGCTGAGGCGCGAGACCTTGCCCAGGTAAGGCATCAGCCAATGCTCCAGGCTGGCGAGCAGGGCCTTGTCGCTGAGGTCGGGCCACTCGCTGGTGTTGCCCGCATCCAGTTGGCGCAGCAACATCACACGGGCTTGCCATTGGCGCAGTTCCGGGGTCCAGGGCAGCAGTTCCAGGCCTTTGCGGCGCACCAGGTTGACCAGCGCCTGGCTGCGGGCGGACTCGTCGAGGCCGGTCAAGGGTTCACGGCTGAGTACCAACTCGCCGACTTTACGCTGGCGCTCGGCGCGCAAGACGCCTTCGCGCTCGTCCCAGTCGAGTTGGTCGACGTTGCGCACTTGCTCGGCCAGCACCGTATCGAACAGCGCCGGATCAAAATCCGCCGCCAGGTAGATGCGTTCTTCGCGCTGGCCCTGGCGGCTGCCCAGGTCGGCGATCACCAGCCAGGGTTGTTTCATCAGGCTGTCGGCTTCGGCAAACAGCGCCGCTCGGCCATTGGCCAGACGGTATTCAGCGCCACCGGGGCGGCGTTGCTGGGCGACGCGGTCTGGGTAGGCCAGTGCCAGCAAGGCGCCGAGCCAGCGCGGGTGGTCCGGGTTATCCACCGGCTGGGTCGCCTTGCCGCGCAGGTAGCCACGGTATTGCCGGGCCAGTTGCTTGGCGCGCTGCACGCCACCTTGAGTGCCGCGCGCACGCTCTTCTCCGGACATCAGCGCCAGGCGGCTGTGCAAATCGGCACCGCCGCCGCGCAAGATGTCGCGCTCGCCTAACAGGGCTGCCACGTCACAGGCGGTGGCGGCGAGACCCAGGTCCTGGCCACGCAATAACAGATGGGCGATACGCGGGTGAGCCGGCAACTCCGCCATCTTCTGGCCATGGGCGGTGAGGTTTTCTTCGTTCAATGCACCGAGGCGTTGCAACAGGTCCTGAGCCTGGGCATATGCGGCCGTCGGTGGCACGTCCAGCCACACCAATTGGTTGGGCGTCACGCCCCAACGGGCCAGTTGCAAGGCCAGCCCCGCCAGGTCGGCGGCGAGGATTTCCGCACTGCCATAAGCGGCCAGACCGTCGTGCTGGTCTTCAGACCACAACCGGTAACACACCCCCGGCTCCAACCGCCCTGCCCGGCCGGCGCGCTGGGTGGCGCTGGCGCGGGAGATGCGCTGGGTGTCGAGGCGGGTCATGCCGCTGCCGGGGTCGAAACGCGGCACCCGCGCCAACCCAGCGTCGATCACCACACGCACGCCGTTGATGGTCAGGCTGGTCTCGGCGATGTTGGTGGCCAGCACCACTTTGCGCTTGCCGGCCGGCGCCGGGTCGATGGCGGCGCGCTGGGCATTGAGGTCCAGCTCGCCATGCAGGGGGCACAACAGCACCTCAGGACTATCACCCAGGGCGTCGGCCAATTGCTGGTTGACCCGGCGAATCTCCGCCTGCCCCGGCAGAAATACCAGCACACTGCCGGTCTCGTCATGCAGGGCTTCGAGGATGGTTTGCACCACGCGCGGCTCGATAAACTCCCCAGCCTGGTACGGCCGGCCCCAGCGCATCTGCACCGGGAACATGCGCCCTTCACTGCGCAGGATCGGCGCGTCATCCAGCAAGCCCGCCAAGCGCTCGCCCTCAAGGGTGGCGGACATCAGCAGGATCTTCAGCGGCTGCTCGTCGCGAAACAGCTCGCGACCGTTAAGGCTCAGGGCCAGCGCCAGGTCGGCGTCGAGGCTGCGCTCGTGAAATTCGTCGAAGATCAACAAGCCCACGCCATCCAGCGCCGGGTCGTCCTGCAGGCGGCGGGTGAGGATACCTTCGGTGACCACCTCGATGCGCGTATTAGGGCCGACTTTGCTGTCCAGGCGAATGCGGTAGCCCACGGTCTCACCGACCTTTTCGCCCAGCTCACTGGCCAGCCGCTCGGCAGCAGCACGGGCAGCCAGGCGCCGGGGTTCGAGCATCAGGATGGTTTGCCCGGCAAGCCACGGCTCATGCAACAAGGCCAAGGGCACGCGGGTGGTTTTACCGGCGCCGGGGGGCGCTTCCAGCACGGCTTCATGGCGATGCGCCAAGGCGTCACGCAGGGCGGGTAAAACATCATCGATCGGCAACGAATTCATACTGGCTCCAAAGCAGAGCGGCGAGTATAACGGCGAACTGCCGAGTGCCGATGCGGGTCTCAAAAACAGCCACTCTTGGGACTGGGAATGCAGTCAAAGGTGGGAGCTGGCTTGCCTGCGATAGCGGTATGACAGTTGCCACTGTATTCCCCGAGCCGACGCTATCGCAGGCAAGCCAGCTCCCACATTGGTTCATCGGCGCCTGGCCGATCTGGCTTATAGTCACCCTTAAATCTGTTCAGGAGACTTTTTCATGCGTATCGCTTCCCGTGTCATCGGCGGTGTCCTCGCCGTTACCCTGCTGAGCCAACTTACCGCCTGCGGGTCGATTTTCTACCCCGACCGTCGTGGCCAGATCGACGGCAAGATCGACCCGACCATCGCGGTACTCGATGCCCTCGGCCTGTTGTTTTATGTGATCCCCGGCCTGATCGCCTTCGGTGTCGACTTCGCCACGGGCGCCATTTACTTCGAACCGGGCAAGACCGCCCAGGTCGCCCCCGAGAAACTGCACGAAGCCATCGGCGCCGACGGCACGGTCGATAACGCCAAGCTGCAAAGCATCATCCAGAAGGAAACCGGCCGCACCTTGCCGCTGGATGACCCGCGCCTGATCCAGTTCAAGGGCAGCGTGCAGCAACTGGCGGCCCTGGGCCTGCAGCCTGCCGCGTAAGGGCTGCCTATGACCAGCAGCCCCGAACACGCCAGGCTCTTGCGCCTGGCCACCCGCGCCTCGGTGGGCGTGGCCTGTGTGCTGATTGTGACCAAGGCCATCGCCTGGTGGCTCAGCGGCTCGGTGAGCATGCTCGCTGGGTTGACCGACTCACTGCTCGACGGCGTGACGTCGCTGCTAAATTTGCTGGCAGTGCATTACGCCCTGCGCCCGGCCGATGACGATCACCGCTATGGGCATGGCAAGGCGGAGTCATTGGCGGGAATGGCGCAGGCCTTGTTTATCGCCGGCAGTGCAGTGCTGATTGCGCTGCAGGCGTATGAACGGCTAAAGCATCCGGAGCCGGTCGGCGCACCGTGGTTGAGTATCGGCGTGATTATCTTGTCTCTGGCACTGACCGTGGCCCTGCTGATGTTGCAGCACCGCGTGGTACGCGAGACCGGCTCCAACGCGGTGCGCGCCGACTCGCTGCATTACCGCTCGGACTTGCTGCTCAATGGCAGCATCCTGATTGCGCTGGTGTTGGCAGGCTTTGGCTTTCATCAGGTCGACGCCTGGTTCGGCATGGGAATCGCCGCCTACATCCTGTGGAGCGCGATCCAGATCGCCCGGGAAAGCTTTGCGGTGCTGATGGATGAAGAGTTACCGCCAGACGTCAGCCAGCACATGCTGGAACTGGCCCGGGGCGTGCCCGGCGTACTGGGTGCCCACGACTTGCGCACGCGGGTTTCCGGTAACCACTGGTTTGTGCAGTTGCACCTGGAGTTACCGGGGGAATTGACGCTGTCGGTGGCACACGGCATCAGCGACCAGGCCGCCGATGCCATTCACCGGGAATACCCGAAAGCCGAAGTGCTGGTGCACGCCGACCCACGGGAAGTGGTCACCGGCAGCAAGGCCTAGTACTGCACCTGATACCCGCGACTGCCCAGGCAGTTGCCCTGGGCCTGGCGGTAGGTTTGCACCACTGCCGGATCGGGGGCGTAAGTCACGGTGCGCGGGTCGAAGCCACTTTGCTGCACCGCCCAGCGATAACAGTCGTAGCCGTCCTGCTGGACCTGGGCCGGGGATTGGCCATTGGCCGGGTAAGCCACTACGTCATAACCGTTGCCTTGAGGCGCCGGCGGGGGTGATGGCACCTGCGTCGGCGGCTGCACCACTACGTATTGCTGGGTGCTTTGCTCATAGGCGTAATACGCGCCTGCGGCGAGGAACAACAGCGAGCCCCCTACCCACACTTCACGCGCGTAGTCCGGCAGGTAATGCACGCGGATGCCGTAGGGCGGCGTCACCACCACGTAGCGCGGGCCTTGGGGGCGATACCAGTAGCCACCGGAGAAAAAGTAGTCCTGGCCACGGTAAGGCACGCGGTAATTGCGGTCGGGAAAACGGTCGATGACATAACCAGGGCGATGTTGCGGGCCAGGGCCCCAGCCGTTGCCATGCCCGTCGGGGCGGCCTGGCCAGCGGTTATCACCGGGGCGATCGTTACCCGGACGCGAACCAGGGCCGCCGGCCTCCCAATGCCGATTGTCATCGGGGCGTCTGGGAATATCACGGTAATAACCCTGGCGCGGCTCCTGAGTCTGACGCACGGCATCGGGCCGGCCCTGGATCGGCAGGTTATGCTCCGGCCGCGGCCCACCTTCGGGGCCCCGTTCATGCTGCCCCTGCGGCCCACGCCCCGGGCCCGGTGAGTTATCGCGTTCGTCGGCCATCGCCTGGGAGCCGACGCTGACCACCAGCAAACCAACACCTGCCATACGCCAGATGCGCTTCATGCTTTTCCTCACTGCGGATTGGGGCTTGATCATGAGACTGGAAAAGCCTCGCCCGGTTCTGAGACAGGTTATCAGTCACGAGAACTATTTTCTGAAGGCAAAACGCACACAAAGAAAAAGGGGTGACCCGTCGGCCACCCCTTGAGAATTTCGTCCTGGCTCAACGCTTTTGACGTTGGCTCACCTCACGCCGTCTTGTGGACAGTGTGCAGCCTGGAGGCCGGCTCAACCCTGCTGGGGCGGCGGCCGCAACGGGCCTGATTGGGCGCGTTGCTGTGGACTGTTGTCCAGGCGGTGATTCTGTTGGTAATCATAGGCGTGCCGGGCGGGCAGAGGATTGCGAAGATTGCGTCAATAAACAGTGCTTGCGCAATTTTTAACCCTTCATGGATAATTCACCGCAATAGTTACGACAAAGGCCAACCCAATGAGCAAGCTTGACCGATACGACCTGAGTATTCTGGCGGAATTGCAGCGCGACGCGAGGATCTCCAACCAGGAGCTGGCCGAGCGCATCGGCCTGTCGCCTTCGCCCTGCTCACGCCGGGTCAAGCAGTTGGAAGACGACGGCTACATCGCCCGCCAGGTCGCCCTGCTCGACCGCAAGATGCTCGGCCTGAGCCTCACGGCTTATGTATTGATCGGCATGGACCGTCACACGCCGGAACGCTTCGAAAACTTCGAAGCCGCCATCCGCACCCTGCCGCAAGTGCTGGAGTGCAGTTTGGTGACCGGCATGGATGCGGACTATCAGTTGAAGGTGGTAGTGCCGGACATGGACCATTATCAGAAGCTGCTGCTGGGCCACCTGACGCGGATTGAAGGCGTGACCAGCGTGCGCTCCAGCTTTGTGCTCAATCAGGTATTGAACAGCACCGAACTGCCCCTCACCCACCTGCGCACCTGAGAACAACGATGTCCAACTGTAGGAGCGAGCTTGCTCGCGAAAAACGTTAACGATAACGCCTGCCTTCTGAATGAACGCGGCGTCTGTGAGTTTTTCGCGAGCAAGCTCGCTCCTACAATGGCATCAGGCCCCCCGCCGTTTGACCGTGCAGGACTCAGGTCAATGTTGCCGGTGTGACGCTGCCGTATACTGCTCGCTTGTCTTGTCGGAAGAGCCCCATGAACAACATCGATCCCGCCCTGTTTGAAGAATGGATGATGACTGGCCTGGTCAGCATCCTGATCATTTTCATGGGCTTTATCGTCTGGGACCTGGCGAAGAAATCCAAGGCCGGGCGCTTTGGTTCGTTCATCCTGTTTTTCGTGCTGGGGCTGGGCGTGGCGGCGTTCATCATCAAGAGCGTGGTGATCGGCCTGATTGAATCCGGCGCCTTATAAGCGCGCCGGCACCGCCTTCCACTGGCCTTGATCCAGGCCGTCGATCGACCACTCACCAATACGCACGCGCACCAGGCGCAGGGTCGGCAAGCCTACTGCCGCGGTCATGCGCCGTACCTGGCGGTTACGCCCTTCGCGAATCACCAGTTCCAGCCAGTGGGTGGGCACGCTTTTACGAAAACGCACCGGCGGGTTGCGCGGCCATAATGCCGGTTCATCCAGTTGCCGTGCCTCGGCCGGCAAGGTCATGCCGTCGTTGAGCTCCACGCCGTCACGCAGGCGTTGCAGTTGCTCTTCGGTGGGCTCGCCTTCTACCTGCACCCAGTAGGTTTTCGCCAGTTTGTGCTTGGGGTCGGCAATCCGCGCTTGTAGCTGACCATCGTTGGTCAACAGCAGCAGGCCCTCGCTGTCCCGGTCCAAGCGCCCTGCCGGGTAAATACCGGGAATATCAATAAAATCCTTGAGCGTCGCACGCCCGCTTTCGTCGCTGAACTGGGTCAGCACGTCGAAAGGTTTATTGAACAGGATCAACTTCGGCTCGGCCGGTGGCGCCTTGGCAACGCGGCGAGCGGCAGAGTGCGGAGGTTTCACGCCAGGGCGGCGTGAATCGGGACGGCTGGGACGGGACATGGCAAAGGAACATCTAACGGTCAGGACCGACAATGCTAGTGGCCTGACCGCTAAATGACCATCCCAACCGCTTAGCGGAACGGCGGCTCGTCGAAGCTGCGCAGTTTGCGCGAGTGCAAGGAGTTGAGTTCGGTGCGCAACAGGTCGACCGCTTCGATGCCGATCTTCAAGTGCTGGCTGACCGCACGCTCATAGAACGCGTTGGCCGAGCCCGGCAGCTTGATCTCGCTGTGCAAGGGTTTGTCCGATACGCACAACAAGGTGCCGTAAGGCACGCGCAAACGGTAACCCTGGGCAGCGATGGTGCCGCTTTCCATGTCCACGGCCACGGCGCGGGACAGGTTGATCAGCGGCCGCTCCTGAGCCCAGCGCAGTTCCCAGTTACGGTCGTCGTAGGTCAGCACGGTGCCGGTGCGCAGGCGTTTTTTCAGCTCTTCGCCTTTTTCGCCAGTGACCTTGGCCGCCGCCTGCTGAAGCGCCAACTGCACTTCGGCCAGGGCCGGGATCGGGATGTTCGGCGGTACTACACGGTCCAGAATCCCGTCGCGGCGCATATAGGCGTGGGCCAGTACGTAGTCGCCGATGGTCTGGGATTGGCGCAAGCCGCCGCAGTGGCCGATCATCAGCCAGCAATGCGGGCGCAGTACGGCCAGGTGGTCGGTGATGTTCTTGGCGTTGGACGGGCCCACGCCGATGTTCACCAGGGTCACGCCGTGGCCGTCAGTGGCCTGCAGGTGATACGCCGGCATCTGGTAGCGGTGCCACACCACGCCGGCGGCAATGGCCGAGGCTTCGCCGTGGTCCATGCTCTTGTCGATCACCACGTTGCCGGGCAGCACCATGCGGATGAACCGCGGGTCGCTGCGCAGTTGTTCTAGGCCATGCAGGATGAACTGGTCCACGTAGCGGTGGTAGTTGGTCAGCAGGATCCACGGCTGCACATGGCGCCAGTCGCTGCCGGTGTAATGCACCAGGCGACGCAGGGAAAAGTCCACGCGGGCGGCATCGAACAGGGCCAGGGGCAGCGGGTCGGTGTTTTCCCAGTCGTACAGGCCATCGGCAATGCCATCGGTGGCGGCAGACAGGTCGGTACTGGGGAACACGCGAGCCAGGGTCGCGGCAGTGACGCCGGAGCCGGCCAGTTCATCGCCCTGCTCCACCACATAGGGGTACGGGATGTTCTGCTGGCTGACGCCCACTTCCACCGTGACGGTGAAGTCGTGCATCAGCGGCACCAGTTGCTCCAGCAGGTACTTACGGAACGCGGCCGGGTGGGTCACGGTGACGCTGTAGGTACCCGGCAGTTGCACCTTGGCATACGCCCGAGTGGTCTGTGGCACTTCACCGTGGCAGTGGTAGGTCAGGCGCAGTTCCGGGTAGCGAAACAATGCGCGCTGCGCGGCGTCGGGCTCGACGCGGTCCTTGAGGTATTGCTTGAGCGCCTGGTTGAGCGCGCCAGTGGCACGCTCATGCAGCGCCGCCAGCCGGTCCACGGCTTCTTCGGCGGTTTTAACGACAACAAAAGCTTCGGTCACGGTAAGCATCCTGTGTTCTGACTTGCAGGCCTTTATCTTGCCTGTATCCAAGCGTCACCGAAACCACAGGATTGGAATGCGGTAAATAATGTGGGAGCGGGCTTGCTCGCGAATGCGGTGTATCAGTTACCTATTCAGTTACTGACCCCCCGCATTCGCGAGCAAGCCCGCACACATTTGGATTGTGTTTATTCAGAGCGATTGCGGGGTTGAGCGGGCGACAATTGCTTCCACGTCGACGCCACGCGGCAAGGTGCCATATACGCGCCCCGACGATTCACCCAGCCGGCTGGCAATAAACCCATCGCTGACCGCCGCATTACCCGCCTCCAACAGCAACTTGGCCTGCAACGCCAGGGCAATGTCCTCGGTCAATTGCCGCGCCCGATACTGGATGTCCTGGGTGTCCATGAACGCCGCCTTCAACTGCTCGATATGCCGCGCCAACTGTTTGTGGCCGTGGCCATCGCCCAGTTCGACAAACAGCACCTCAAGCACACCGGGCTCTTTGGACAGTGCACGCAATACGTCCAGGCACTGCACATTGCCGGAACCTTCCCACGTCGAATTCACCGGTGCCTCGCGGTAAAGGCGCGGCAGGATACTGTCCTCCACATACCCGGCACCGCCCATGCATTCGGCGGCTTCGTTGATCATCGCGGGTGCGCGCTTGCAGATCCAGTATTTGCCCACGGCCGTGACCAGCCGGGCAAATTTGGCTTCATGCGCATCATCGAGATGATCCAGGGCGCGGCCCATGCGCAGGCTCAAGGCCAGGGCCGCTTCGCTTTCCAGGGCGAGGTCGGCCAGCACGTTCTGCATCAGCGGCTGCTCGCTGAGCACGCGGCCACCCACCTGGCGATGGGCGCAGTGATGGCTGGCCTGGGTCAGCGCCTGGCGCATCAAGGCGCTGGAGCCGACCATGCAATCGAAACGGGTCATGGCGACCATTTCGATGATGGTTGGAACGCCGCGGCCTTCTTCACCAACCATCCACGCCAGGGCGCCGCGGAATTCCACTTCGCTGGAGGCGTTGGAGCAGTTGCCGAGTTTGTTCTTCAAGCGCTGGATGTAGAACTCGTTGCGCGTGTCATCCGGGCGGTGCCGAGGCAGCAGGAAACAGGTCAGGCCCTTGTCGGTCTGGGCCAAGGTCAGAAAGCCATCGCACATCGGCGCCGAACAGAACCATTTATGCCCCACCAGTTCGTAGGCCTGGCCGGGGCCGCCCGCGCCCACGGGGTAAGCGCGGGTGGTGTTGGCGCGCACGTCGGTGCCGCCCTGCTTCTCGGTCATGGCCATGCCGATAGTGGCGCCGGCCTTGTGGGCGATGCCGACATTGCGTGGGTCGTACTGGGTATTGAGGATCTTCGGCAGCCAGAGGTCCGCCAACTCCGGTTGCAGGCGCAGGGCCGGGACGCAGGCGAAGGTCATGGTCAGCGGGCAACCGCTGCCGGCTTCGGCCTGGCTGTGCAGGTAGGTCATCGCCGCACGCGCCACATGCGCGCCGGCCTGCGGATGGGCCCACGGCAACGACGGCAGGCCATGTTCGACGGCGGTGCGCATCAGTTCGTGATAAGCCGGGTGAAACTCCACCAGGTCGATGCGATGGCCATAACGGTCGTGGCTGCTGAACACCGGCTTGTTCTGGTTGGCCAGGAACCCGGCTGCCATCAACGGCCCACCCGCGAGCGCGCCGTAGGCATCCATGCGCGACTCGGCCCAGCTAGCGCCAAAGCGGCGCGACCATTCCTGCAAAGGCAAGTCGATGCGATACAGGTTGGTGCCGTCCAGGGACGGTGGCTGGTTGGTGACGTCGTGGGTTTCGGCAAACTGATGCAGGTTCATGACGGGCCTCCTGGAAAAAAGGCCGCATCGATTTCAGGCTGCCTGTAGGAGCGAGCTTGCTCGCGAAAAACCTGAGCGCAACGCGCTAACCCAGGAGGGGCGCGTTATCGTTGAGGTTCTTCGCGAGCAAGCTCGCTCCTACAAAAAAACACAGATCGATTGAGGCCGGTTTTTTCAGTTAAGCACTGCCACTGCGCTTAAAAAAGTGGCATACGCGCCGAATGTTCGGCGCTTTCACCCTCATCCGCGCACAGCACGCTGCGCTCAAGCGCCGCCTGCAAGGCATCGAAACGCACCGGCTTGGCCAGCCGATCCGTCATACCAATACCATGGCAGCGCTCACGCTCCGGGCCATTGGGCGAAGTGCTCAGGGCGATCACCGGCAATTCACCGCAGCCAGGTAACGCGCGAATCTGACAGCACAACGAGAAACCACCCTCTGGCACATCCAGCAGCACGGCGTCGAAGCTGTGCCCTTGCAATGCAGCGAGGGCTGCCGGGCCGCTGTCCACGGTTTTGACCCGGTAACCGAGCTTGAGCAACATGCCACGCACCGCCAGTTGGCCCACGCTGTTGTCGTCCACCAGCAGCACCGTGCATTCCTGAGGCGCACGCTGTGCAGGCAGCGTTTGCGTGGCGGGCGTGATCTGCTGCGGCACCGAGACGTCCACTTCCAACTGGAAGCGGCTGCCTTTACGGGGTTCCGAATGGTGGGTCAGACGCCCGCCCAGCAGTTCGATCAACTGCCGGCAGATCGCCAGGCCAATGCCCAGGCCGCCGTATTCACGCGTCATCGAGCCATCGAGCTGGAAGAAGCGCTGATACAGCGTGGCTTCATCGAGAAAGGCAAAACCGATACCGGTGTCGGTGACGATAAAGCTCAGGTGCAAGGCGCCGTCCCCTTGGGGCACGCCCACCACGCGCAAACGCACCGCGCCGACGTGGGTGAATTTGAAGGCGTTATCGAGCAGGCAATCCAGGCACTGGAGCAGTTTGTCGGCATCGCCGATCAGCCGATCCGGCACCTCATCGGCTATATCAATGGAGAACGCCAGGCCCTTGCTCTGGGCGCTGCCGGTGAACTGCTGGCGCAAGGTGTCGAGCGTGCCGCGCAGGCTGAACACTTGCGGCTGGGCCACCAGGCGACCGGCCTGCAACTCGGTGAGGGTGAGAATGCCGTTGACCATGCGCATCATGTCCCGCGCCGAGCCGGCGGCGGTTTGCTGGTACTGCGTCATGTCATCGTCCAATGACACGGTTTGCATCAGCTCCAACGAGCCGATCACACCGTTCATCGGCGTGCGCAGTTCGTGGGTCAGGGTGGCGAGAAATTCGTCTTTGAGGCGGTTGCTGCGGGCCAGTTGCTGGTTGAGCGCTTCGAGTTTCTGGCTGGCATCGAGCAGAATCTGTGCCTGTTGTTCGCGCATGCCGTTGATGCGGTCGGCCAGGGCCAGGGACAACAGCGCCACTTCAATGGCCGAGCCGAGCTGGCTGGCGTACATGGTCAGGAACACGTTAGGCAGGTAACCCAGCACCATCAGGGTATTGACCACCCCGCCGAGCAGAAAGGCCGACCAGGCGATGATGAAATAACGCGCCATCCTCTGCCCGCAGTACCAGGCCTTGATGGCCGCCACGAAGATGGTCACGGTAAACACCAGCGCCAGCGCAGTGGCCAGGCGCAGAGCCACGGCGTAACTGGTCAACAGCGCCAGCGCCATCACCACCCCACCACAGGCCGCCAGCGCCAGCAGAATACGGTTGAGCCAGCGGCTGTGCTGCGCGGTGTGCAGGAAGCTGCGCGCGAACAGGCTGCCGAACAAGGACGCCGAGCCGATCAGGAAGGGCACCGCGGCATTCGCCCACCACGGGTTGTTCGGCCAGAAGTACTCCACCGCCACACCATTGACCGACAGCTGATACAAGCCGAACGAGGCGATATAGAGGATGTAATAGAGGTAGCTGGTGTCGCGCACGCTCAGGTAGATGAACAGGTTGTAGATCAGCATGCCCAGCAACACACCGTAGATGGCCCCGAGCACGTACAAGCGCAGCGGCTGCTCCTCCATGTAGGCGGTGCCGGCCCACAATGTCAGCGGTGCCTGGATCGAGCCTTGGCTTTGCAAGCGCAGGTAGACGGTTTGTTGCTGGTCGGGCAAGAAGCTGAGTTTGAACAGGTAGTTGCTCTGGCTCACCTCACGGCTGGAAAACGGCAACGCGCTGCCGGTTCGGGCGGTGAGGCGGTAATTCCCGGTGCCGTCGTCCTGGTAAAGGTCCAGGCGATTGAGCGGCGGGTAGGCCAGTTCCAGAAACCAGCTGCGTGGTGCGCGGGGATCCGTGGCGATGTAGTGCAGGTTGACCTTCAGCCAGAACACCGAGCGCGAATAGCCGGCATTGAGGGTGTCTTTGTCATGGGTCTTGAACTGGGCGGCATAGGCGGGAGAGCTGACATCGGCGATGGTCAGGGCATCGGTTGGGTCTTCGAGCACTTGCATGACCCGGCCCAACGGGAGGCTTCGCGTGTTCTGGTTGAACTCGACGGCGCTGGCGAGCATCGGCAGCCCGCACAATAAAAAAATCAGCAAATAGCGCATAGAGCCCCAGCGTAGCCTGGTCCGGTTGTGTCAAAAGCCCCCCATTCCTTTTGAGAAGACGTACACCGGCGATACAGTAAGTTGTTTGGATGCACTTTAGCATAGCCAGTAAAAGCCATTAGCCACTGTCAGAACTTTTTTTAGAACGGCTCTAGGGCAATGCTTTCAGACCACTTCCATTGCGGTTTTCAGCCACGCAAAGCGACACCGCAGCGGCAAACTTCTGCCATTGCCATACAGCCACGCAAAAAGCGTTTGGTGGTAAGCTCGCGCACCATGAATATCTACTGCTCTCGCCCCGTTGTCCTCTGTCTCTCCGGCCACGACCCCAGTGGTGGCGCCGGCCTGCAGGCAGATATCGAAGCCCTGCTCGCCCAGGGCTGCCACGCGGCCCCGGCCGTCACCGCGTTGACCGTGCAAAACACCGTCAATGTCAGCGACTTCCGCGTGCTTGACCGTGAGTGGGTACTGGCCCAGGCCAATGCCGTGCTCGGCGACTCTGAAGTCGCGGCGGTCAAGCTGGGCATGCTCGGCTCCACCGCGATGGTCGACACCGTGGTCGAACTGCTGCAGGCGCACCCGCATTTGCCAGTGGTCTGCGACCCGGTGCTGCGCGCCGGCGGCGGCGGTAGCCTGGGCAAGGACGAGGTCGGTTATGCGATGCGCGAGCGGCTGCTGCCCTTGTCATTGATCGCCACCCCCAACCTGCCCGAAGCGCGGATCCTCGCGGAACTGCCCGACGGCAGCGCCGACGACTGCGCCGAGAAGCTGCTGCCGTACATCAAGCACCTGCTGATCACCGGCGGCCATGGCGATGAGCACGAAGTGCACAACCGCCTGTACAGCCGTGACGGCACGCGCCAGACCTTTACTTGCCAGCGCTTGCCGGGCAGTTATCACGGCTCGGGTTGCACCTTGGCCAGTGCACTGGCCGGGCGCATTGCCCAGGGCGAAGGCCTGGCCAGCGCCGTGCAAACGGCCCTCAACTACACGTGGCGTACCCTGCGCGATGCCGAACAACTCGGCCAGGGCCAGTTCGTGCCGCGCCGATTGCCGCTGGATTTCTGCTCGTAACTTATCGCTCGTCAGCAAGGGGTTTGCCCGATGAAACTACGCGGCCTTTACGCCATTACCGACAGTCAGCTGTTGGCCGGCAAATTCCTCGCCTACGTCGAGGCGGCGCTGGATGGCGGCGTCACCCTGTTGCAGTACCGCGACAAAAGCAGCGACGAAGCACGGCGCCTGCGTGAAGCCGAAAAGCTGCATGAGCTGTGCTCGCGCTACAAGACTCAATTGATCATCAACGACGATGCCGAACTGGCCGCGCGCCTGGGCGTCGGCGTGCACCTGGGCCAGACCGACGGCCCGCTGACCTCGGCCCGGGCACTGCTCGGCGCCAAGGCGATCATCGGCGCCACCTGCCACAGCCAGATCGAACTGGCCGAACAGGCCGCCAAAGAAGGCGCCAGCTACGTCGCCTTCGGCCGCTTCTTCAATTCCACGACCAAACCCGGCGCACCTGCCGCCACCGTTGACATGCTGGCCCAGGCCCGCAAGCGCCTGCACCTGCCGATCTGCGTGATCGGCGGCGTCACCCTGGAAAACGCCGAGCCGCTGGTGGCCCACGGAGCCGACCTGCTCGCCGTGGTCCACGGCCTGTTCGGTGCCGACAGCACCCAGGAAGTCACCCGCCGCGCCCGTGCGTTCAACGACCTTCTTAAATCTTCAGTTTAGAGAGCCCGACCATGTCCCGTTCCGAAACCCTGTTTGCCAACGCCCAGAAACACATCCCCGGCGGTGTGAACTCCCCCGTGCGTGCGTTCAAGAGCGTGGGCGGCACGCCGCTGTTCTTCAAGCATGCCGAAGGCGCCTACGTCACCGATGAAGACGACAAGCGCTATGTCGACTACGTCGGCTCCTGGGGCCCGATGATCCTCGGCCACAGCCATCCGGACGTGCTCGACGCGGTGCGCCAGCAACTGCAACACGGCTTGTCTTACGGCGCCCCGACCGCGATGGAAACCGAGATGGCCGACCTGGTCTGCTCGATCGTGCCGTCGATGGAGATGGTACGCATGGTCAGCTCCGGCACCGAAGCGACCATGAGCGCGATCCGCCTGGCCCGTGGTTTTACCGGCCGTGACAACATCATCAAGTTCGAAGGCTGCTACCACGGCCACTCCGACAGCCTGCTGGTAAAAGCCGGCTCCGGCGCGCTGACCCAAGGCGTACCCAATTCCGCTGGCGTACCTGCGGCGTTCGCCAAGCACACCCTGACCCTGCCGTTCAACGACATCGCGGCCGTCGAGCAGATGCTCAGCGAAGTCGGCCAGGACGTCGCGTGCATCATCGTCGAGCCAGTCGCCGGCAACATGAACTGCGTCCCCCCGGCCCCGGGTTTCCTTGAGGGCCTGCGCGAGCAGTGCGACAAGCATGGCGTGGTGCTGATTTTTGACGAAGTGATGACCGGTTTCCGGGTCGCCCTTGGTGGCGCCCAGGCTTACTACGGCGTCACGCCGGACCTGAGCACCTTCGGCAAGATCATCGGCGGCGGCATGCCGGTAGGCTGCTTCGGCGGCAAGCGCGAGATCATGCAACACATCGCCCCGCTCGGCCCGGTCTACCAGGCAGGCACCTTGTCGGGTAACCCGCTGGCAATGGCCGCCGGCCTGACCACCCTGCGCCTGATCAGCCGCCCGGGCTTCCACGCCGAGCTGACCGACTACACCACGCGCCTGCTCGACGGCCTGCAACAGCGCGCCGATGCCGCTGGCATCCCGTTCGTGACCACCCAGGCCGGTGGCATGTTCGGCCTGTACTTCAGCGGCGCCGACGATATTGTCACCTTCGATGACGTGATGGGCAGCGATGCCGAGCTGTTCAAGCGCTTCTTCCACCTGATGCTCGAAGGCGGCGTGTACCTGGCACCGAGCGCCTTTGAAGCTGGCTTCACCTCGATCGCCCATGGCGAAGCCGAGCTGAAATTGACCCTGGATGCTGCCGAACGCGCCTTCGCGGCCCTGAAATAAGTGACGGCAACCTTCTGACGTTGCCCCTGGCAGCGTCAGATTTGCTACTTTGCTTACAGACAATTCCTGGTTTTTTCGAGAATTGCCCTGCAATCCGGCAGATAACTTGCCCAAGCAGCAGAAAAACGAGTAAAGACTTTGTAAGCAGAGGCCTGCTTATTTCATAATGCGCGCTTATTGGACTCCCCCGAGGGTCCCGCGCCCCGTCAGAGGTAAGTCGATTCCCATGAAACGCACCGGCCGCACCCTGGTTCTGGGCTGCCTGTTGCTCCTTCAACCGCTACTGGCACATGCCCAGGCCGGCGGCAACTCGTTGTTAATCCCAGCGATGGGTCGTTGCACCCTCAATACCCAGCCAGACAGCCAGGCCGAAGCCCTGAGCGCGTGCCAGAAACAGGCCGAGGACGGGGATGCGCAGGCGCAATACGAGTTGGGCGAGTACTACCACGACAGCAAGAACCCGGCCGTTGACCTCAACAAAGCGTTGAGCTACTTCGAGAAAGCCTCGTTGCAGGGCCACGCCCAGGCGCAATATCAGTTGGGCAACATGTTCTTCAAAGGCGAAGGCGTGCCGGCCAACAACATTCAGGCGTACATCGTGCTGAAAATGGCCGCGGTCAATGGCGCCGAAGACGCGCTGGACACCGCCGACGAAGTCGCCGAGCACATGCAGCGCGATGAACTGGAAGTGGCGACCCAGGTGCTGGGGCAGATTTTCCGCAACTACCTGCAAGAATTGCAGAGTGCTGATGGGCGTTCGCCGTTCTCACCCCTTCCCTGATTTTTTGTAGACCTTACATCGCTATCGCAGGCAAGCCAGCTCCCACATTCGACCGTGTTTCAATGTTGGAATGCAGTCAACTGTGGGAGCTGGCTTGCCTGCGAAGGGCGCGACTCGGTCTAAAGCCCTACTTCTCAGGCATCGGCATCGGAAACGGCATCACATTGCTCATGCCCCGAGCCTCACTGATCTTCGGCGTACCCAGGCGCTCGACCTCATCGATGCGCACAATCGAATGCATCGGCACAAAGCTGCGCACCACGCCTTCGAACTGGGCCTTGAGCTTTTCTTCGCCCGGATCGACCACCAACTGGGTGCGCTCGCCAAAGACGAACTCTTCCACCTCCAGGAAGCCCCACAGATCACTTTGATAGATCTGCTTGGCGTACATTTCGAACACCTGGCCCTGGTTGAGGAAAATCACCTTATAGATTGGAGCTTCACGTTTGGTCATGGTGGGCGAACAACACATGGGGATATAAAAGAGGGCGCGAACTATAGCATGGCACCCGATGCACAGCGCTAGGAACCAATGGGCATGCCCCCTATAATGCGCGGTTCTTTACCACCAGTTGACGATTCCCATGGCCAAGAAGCTTTACATCGAAACCCACGGTTGCCAGATGAACGAGTACGACAGCTCGCGCATGGTCGACTTGCTGGGCGAACACCAGGCCCTGGAAGTCACTGCCCGCGCCGAAGATGCCGACGTGATCCTGCTCAATACCTGCTCGATCCGCGAGCGGGCCCAGGACCGTGTGTACTCGCAGCTGGGCCGCTGGCGTGAATTGAAACTGGCCAACCCGGACATGGTGATCGCCGTCGGCGGTTGCGTGGCCAGCCAGGAAGGCGCTGCGATCCGCGACCGCGCGCCCTATGTCGATGTGGTGTTCGGCCCGCAAACGCTGCACCGCCTGCCGGAAATGATCGACGCCGCACGCGTCACCAAGCTGCCGCAAGTGGACGTGTCGTTCCCCGAAATCGAAAAATTCGACCATCTGCCCGAACCGCGCATCGACGGGCCGAGCGCCTATGTGTCGGTGATGGAAGGCTGCAGCAAGTACTGCACCTTCTGCGTGGTGCCTTACACCCGTGGCGAAGAAGTCAGCCGACCGTTTGACGATGTGCTGGCAGAAATCATCCACCTGGCTGAAAACGGCGTGCGCGAAGTGACCTTGCTGGGCCAGAACGTCAACGGCTACCGCGGCCTGACCGATGACGGGCGCCTGGCCGACCTGGCGGAATTGATTCGCGTGGTCGCCGCCGTCGACGGCATCGAGCGCATCCGCTACACCACCTCGCACCCGCTGGAGTTCTCCGACAGCCTGATCCAGGCCCACGCCGAAGTGCCAGAGCTGGTCAAGCACCTGCACTTGCCGGTGCAATCGGGTTCGGACCGCATTCTGTCGGCGATGAAGCGCAACCACACCGCGCTGGAATACAAATCCAAATTGCGCAAACTGCGCGCCGCCGTGCCAGGCATCTGCATCAGCTCGGACTTTATCGTCGGCTTCCCGGGTGAAACCGAGAAAGATTTCCAGCAGACCATGAAGCTGATCGAAGACGTCGGTTTCGACTTCTCTTACTCGTTCGTCTACAGCCAGCGCCCGGGCACCCCGGCTGCCGACCTGCTGGATGAAACCCCGGAGGCGTTGAAAAAAGAGCGTTTGAACGCGCTGCAACATCGCCTCAATCAACAGGGCTTTGAAATCAGCCGACAAATGGTCGGTTCGATCCAGCGCATTCTGGTCACCGATTATTCGAAAAAAGACCCGGGTGAATTGCAGGGGCGTACCGAGAACAACCGAATCGTCAACTTCCGCTGCGACAATCCCACGCTGATCGGCCAGTTTGCCGATGTGCACATTGATGCGGCGCAGCCACACTCGTTGCGTGGCTCGCTGATCAACTGATCTCGCTGACCGGATGAAGATCAAAATGTGGGAGCTGGCTTGCCTGCGATAGCGATGTATCAGTGCCCAATGTGCCAACTGACCCACCGCTATCGCAGGCAAGCCAGCTCCCACAGGGGTTCTTCAGGGTTATCGAGAGTGGGGCCAGGCTATTTAAGTGCTTTCGCACACCGGCGCCTGGCGTTATTCTCTCTCTCACCTCATCAGCCAAAGGGCGGCTAAAAGCAACCTTGAACGCACCCATAGCAGAACCCCATCGTTTTATCCTCGAGCCTTTTGAGGCTCGCCGTTTCGCCAACCTGTGCGGCCAGTTCGACGAGCACCTGCGCCTGATCGAACAACGCCTGAGCATCGAGATCCGCAACCGCGGCAATCAGTTCGAGCTCATTGGTGAACCTCAACACACCACGTCTGCAGAAAACCTGTTGCGCCGCCTCTACCGCGAAACCAAGGGTAGCGAGCTGTCGCCGGAGACCGTGCACCTGTACCTGCAGGAATCGGCTGTGGAAGACCTGGCCAACAACCCGGTGGCCGAAGCCAGCGTGGCCTTGCGTACCAAAAAAGGCATGATTCGCCCACGCGGCTTGAATCAGCAGAAGTACGTCAAGGAAATCCTCGGCAACGACATCAACTTCGGCATCGGCCCGGCCGGTACCGGCAAGACCTACCTGGCGGTGGCCTGCGCCGTCGATGCCCTGGAGCGCGAGCAAGTGCGGCGCATCCTGCTGGTGCGCCCAGCGGTCGAGGCCGGCGAAAAGCTCGGGTTCCTGCCCGGCGACCTGGCCCAGAAGATCGACCCGTACCTGCGCCCGCTCTACGACGCGCTGTACGAAATGCTCGGCTTTGAATACGTGGCCAAGCTGATCGAGCGCCAGGTGATCGAGATCGCCCCGCTGGCCTACATGCGTGGCCGTACGCTCAACAACAGCTTCATCATTCTCGACGAAAGCCAGAACACCACGGTCGAGCAGATGAAGATGTTCCTCACCCGTATCGGTTTCGGCTCAACCGCCGTGATCACGGGCGACATCACCCAGGTCGACCTGCCCAAGGGCACCAAGTCGGGCCTGGGCCAAGTGATCGAGGTGCTCAAGGACGTGCCGGGTATCAGCTTCACGCATTTTATGCCCAAGGACGTGGTACGCCACCCGCTGGTGCAGCGCATTGTCGAAGCCTATGAGCGTTTCGAACACCGCGACGACGCGCCCGCCAAGGACGCTCGCCACGATGCTTGAGCTAGACCTGCAGCTGGCCACCGACGCGCCCGCCCCCAGCGAAGCCCAGTTTCGCCAATGGTGTGAGCTGGCCTTGCGCCAGCGCACCGCCGACTCGGAGCTGACCATTCGTCTGGTGGACGAGGCCGAAGGCCGTGAGCTGAACCACACCTGGCGCCAGAAAGACTACGCCACCAACGTGCTGTCCTTCCCCGCCGATGTGCCCGACGAATTGCTGGATATCCCGTTGCTGGGCGACCTGGTGATCTGCGTCGCGGTGGTCGAGCGAGAAGCGGCGGAACAAGGCAAGGAACTTGAGGCCCATTGGGCCCATCTAGTCATCCACGGCTGCTTGCATCTCTTGGGTTACGACCATATAGACGATGACGAAGCCTGGGAAATGGAAGCGCTGGAACGAACGTTGCTTGCAGAACTGGGTCACCGCGACCCGTATGCAGACGACGAAAGCTGATCAACACTCAACTGTCATATCAAAGGATTTAGAGTAATCGCTATGAGCGAAGACCGATCGAGCAACGGGCAGAAGTCATGGCTGGGTAAACTGACCCAGGCTTTTGCCCACGAGCCGAAAAACCGCCAGGAGCTCTTGGAGCTGCTGCGCGATGCACACCAGAACAAATTGCTGGACAGCGAAGCGCTGGCCATCGTCGAAGGCGCCATTCAGGTGGCTGACCTGCAAGTGCGTGACATCATGGTCCCGCGCTCGCAGATGATCAGCATCAAGGCGACCCAGACCCCACGGGAATTCCTCCCGGCCGTGATCGACTCGGCGCACTCGCGCTACCCGGTGATCGGTGAAAGCCATGACGACGTCATGGGTGTCCTGCTGGCCAAGGACCTGCTGCCGTTGATCCTCAAGGAGAACGGCGACAGCTTCAACATCAAGGACCTGCTGCGCCCGGCCACCTTCGTGCCCGAGTCCAAGCGCCTGAATGTGCTGCTGCGCGAGTTCCGCGCCAACCACAATCACATGGCCATTGTGATTGACGAATACGGCGGCGTGGCCGGCCTGGTCACCATCGAGGACGTGCTGGAGCAGATCGTCGGCGACATCGAAGACGAGCACGACGTCGAAGAAGACAGCTACATCAAGCCGCTGCCCAGCGGTGATTTCCTGATCAAGGCGCTGACGCCGATCGAGAACTTCAACGAGTTCTTCGACAGCGAGTTCTCGGACGATGAGTTCGACACTGTCGGCGGCCTGGTGATGAGTGCGTTCGGGCATTTGCCCAAGCGCAATGAAACCACCGAGATCGGTGCCTATCGCTTCCGCATTTTGAATGCCGATAGCCGTCGTATCCATCTGATCCGTTTGACACCTATTGCCCGCTAAGGACTGACATGCGCCGTCTCACCGCACCCGGCTGGCCCGGTAATCTGCTGGCCGTGGTGGCCGGCGCCATCACTACCCTGGCGCTGGCGCCGTTCGATATCTGGCCGTTGGCGCTGGTAGCGGTCGGCCTGTTCTATATCGGCCTGCGGGAACTCTCGCCCCGCCAGGCCCTGGGCCGCGGCTGGTGTTTCGGTTTTGGCCTGTTTGGCGCCGGCACCAGTTGGATCTACTACAGCATCCACCACTTCGGCGGCGCTTCGGTGCTGTTGGCGGGGTTCCTGATGCTGCTATTCACTGCCGCCATCGCCTGGTTCTTTGCCCTACCCGCCTGGCTGTGGGCGCGCTGGTTGCGCCGTAACGAAGCACCGCTGGCGGACGCATTGACGTTCGCCGCGTTGTGGGTCGGCCAGGAAGCCTTTCGTGGCTGGTTCCTTACCGGTTTCCCGTGGTTGTACTCCGGTTACAGTCAACTCGATGGGCCGTTGACCGGCCTCGCGCCATTGGGCGGAATGTGGCTGATTTCCTTCGCGCTGGCACTCACCGCCGCATTGCTGTGCAACCTGCCGCGCCTGCTGGCGAGCAAGCGCAATGCCTTCATCGGCGCAGGCCTGTTATTGCTGGTTGCGCCTTGGGCCATTGGCCTGGCGCTCAAGCATCACGCCTGGACATCGCCGTCTGGCGCGCCGCTGAGCGTGGCCGCGATCCAGGGCAACGTCGAGCAAAGCATGAAGTGGGACCCGGACCAGCTCAATGCACAGTTGGCGCTGTACCGCGACATGAGCCTGAGCTCCAAGCGTGTCGACCTGCTGGTATGGCCGGAAACCGCCGTGCCGGTGCTCAAGGAGTCCGTGGAGGGCTACCTGGGCATGATGGGCAAGTTTGCCGCTGACCGGGACACCGCGCTGATCACCGGGGTACCGATTCGACAAGAAGTGCACCACCAGAAGCGCTACTTCAACGGCATCACCGTGGTGGGTGAAGGCGACGGCACCTACCTCAAGCAAAAACTGGTGCCATTTGGCGAGTACGTGCCGCTGCAGGACATGCTGCGTGGGCTGATTGCCTTCTTCGACCTGCCCATGTCGGACTTCGCCCGCGGCCCTTCTGACCAGGCCATGCTGCAGGCCAAGGGTTATCAGATTGCGCCGTTCATTTGCTATGAAGTGGTGTACCCCGAATTCGCCGCCGGCCTGTCGGCCCAGAGCGACCTGCTGCTGACCATCAGCAACGACACCTGGTTCGGCCGCTCCATCGGCCCGCTGCAGCACCTGCAAATGGCGCAGATGCGTGCATTGGAGGCTGGCCGCTGGATGATCCGCGCCACCAACAACGGCGTGACCGGGCTGATCAACCCGTTCGGGCAGATCACCGCGCAGATCCCGCAGTTCGAGCGCGGCATTCTCTATGGGGAGGTGGTGCCGATGCATAACCTCACGCCGTACCTGCAATGGCGTTCGTGGCCGTTGATCATTGTGTGCCTGGCATTGTTTGGCTGGGCTCTGCTGGCCGCACGAATGTCCAAAACGCTCTGACCTGTGGCGGCTGGCTTGCCTGCGATGGCCATAGGTATCTACACAACACTGTAACGCTCAACGGTAACCACGATGCGAAGCGAGTCGCTCTTGATCTTGATCTGCTTTTGATCTCAGGCGCCCCG